>JAOZVV010000043.1 GCA_025869365.1 Pseudonocardia sp. | reverse complement strand
CATGGGCTGCCTGCCGCTGTTCCACGTGTTCGGCCTGACCTGCGGGCTCAACGCCGCGGTCTCCGCCGGCTCCTGCCTGACGCTCATCCCCCGCTTCGACGGCGGCAAGGCGCTGGAGGTCGTCGGCCGGGACGCGGTCACGGTGTTCGAGGGCGTGCCCACGATGTACGCGGCCATGCTGCACCACGAGAACGCCGACGCCGCGGACATGTCGTCCCTGCGCTCCTGCATCACCGGCGGATCGGCGATGCCGGTGGAGATCCTCAAGTCGTTCGAGGACAAGTTCGGCTGCCAGATCTTCGAGGGCTACGGCCTGTCCGAGACCTCCCCCGTCGCCTCGTTCAACCAGCCGGGCCACGAGCGCAAGCCCGGTTCGATCGGCTTCGAGGTCCGCGGCTGCGAGATGAGGGTGATCGACGACAACGGCAAGGACGTCGGCCTCGACACCCCCGGCGAGATCGCGATCCGCGGCGAGAACGTCATGAAGGGCTACTGGGGCCGCCCGGAGGCCACCGCGGAGGCGATCCCGGACGGCTGGTTCCGCACCGGGGACATCGCGACCAAGGACGCGGACGGCTACTACTTCATCGTCGACCGCAAGAAGGACCTGATCATCCGGGGCGGCTACAACGTCTACCCGCGGGAGGTCGAGGAGACGCTCTACGAGCACCCGGCCGTCGCGGAGGCCGCGGTCGTCGGGATGAAGCACTCGGACCTCGGCGAGGAGATCGGCGCCGCCGTGGCCCTGAAGTCCGGGCAGAGCGTGGACCCGGACGAGCTGCGGGACTTCGTCAAGGAGCGGATGGCGGCCTACAAGTACCCGCGCAAGGTCTGGATCGTCGACGCCCTGCCCAAGGGCCCGACGGGCAAGATCCTGCGCCGCGAGGTCTCCGCGCCGGAGGACTGACCCGCCCGCGTCGCGCGAACGGCACTCTCGCCCGGACCAGCCGGGCGAGGGTGCCGTTCCTGCGTCGGGGCCGTTCGCGTGTCAGGGCGTGGTGGTGCGGGCCAGGTCGGTGTCGGCGGCGTGCCCGGGCTCCGGCTGGCCGAGGTGGGTGAGCCAGCCCCGCAGCACCCGGTGCAACGCCTCCGCGCCGACGATCTCGCCGGGCTCCGGGAGCTCGGTGGGGTGCAACAGGAAACCACGGGTCTGCGGGCCGCCGAGGCCGCCGTGCGAGCCGACGTGCGGCTCGAACGGCGACGCGTCGTCCGTCACCGGCTCGTACCGACTGTTGATCATGATGTCCGGGCAGTGCGGGAACGTGTCGACGCGCCGGACCAGGTCCGCCGCGTGCGGCCCGTAGTCCGCCAGCGGGTCCTCCCCGATGACCACCCCGGTGCGCAGGCGGTGCAGCCCGTCACGGCCCAGGACCACGGGCCCGAACTCCGCGCTGTGCACCAGCATGAACCCGACACCGGGATGGTCCACCAGCGACGGCAGCAGCTCCGGGAACTCCCGCTCGATCGTCTCCAGGTCCACCCGGCCCTCGTGCTCGGTGAACGACACCATCGCCACGTGCCCGGACGGCACCACGACGACGCCCGGCGCGACCCGGGTGACCGGCCCCGGCCGCCCGCTCTCCGTGCGGCACCCCTCCGGCGCCGCACCCGCCCGCTCCACCCGCGCGCGCAGCCGGCGCGCGATCACCCCGCCCCCGGACGAGGCCTCGGCCAGCACCGCACCCACCTGCCAGCCCTCCGCCGCACGCTGGGCGGACCGCTCGTCGGGCGTCGGCCGCGACCTGCCGAGGTCGAACCACCGCCGCTCCGGCACGGGTGGCGACCCGCCGCACAACCGCCCGACGAGCGTCTCGATCGTCTCCCCGAACCGGTCCGCGAACGCCTGCCCCTGGGTCTGCCCGTGATCCGACAACACGACGATCAGGTACGGGCGCGGCGCCAGGTGCGCGGCCCGGTGCAGCCGGCCCAGCTGCTGGTCGATCGAGCGCAGGACCGACAGGACGTCGACCCGCTCGATACCGGAGTGGTGGGCGACCTCGTCGTAGCCGAGGAAGTCCGCGTACACCACGGCGCGGCCGTCGAGCATGTCCTCGATCAGGGCGGAGACCACGATGTCCCGGGCGATGACCGTCGTGCCGGAGCGGGCGAACGGGTACAGGCCGCCGCGTCCCGTGCGCGGCCGGACGTCCGAGCGCCTCTGCCGGGTGGACTCCACGACCTCCCGGCCCGCGTCCACGAGCGCCCCCCACAGCGTCCGGACGGCGTTGGTGGGGTTCGCGAAGTACGCCCAGTAGCCGCCGCCGACGCGGTCCCGGCGGCGCGGCGAACGCTGCCCGCCGAGCAACGTCACCGTGCTCATCGTGAGGCTGTAGTGCGGCGCGTCGCCGGTGAACAGGTTCCCGCGGGCCGCGCCGTCGACGGCGAGCAACCCCCTCCCGTTCGAGTGCCGGCGCTCGATCTCCGCGGCGTCCGCGGAGTGCGCGCACGCCATGACGTGGTCCCGGTCCTTCTCGTACCAGCGGAAACCGAGGATGTCGTCGTTGCTGCCGTGCAGGATCCCGGACACGCTCGCCCCGGTCTGCGAGCTCCAGTCCGTGTGCCAGCTCGTCAGGGTGTGGCTGCCCTCGGCGATCCAGCGCGCGAGCGTCGGCATCGTCCCGTCCCGGACGGCGCGGCGCGCGGTCCCGTGTCCCAGCCCGTCGATCTGCAGGAACAGGACGCCCGGGACGGCGGAGTCCACGCCGCAGTCGCCCCTCTTCCGCCGGCGCGCGGCGCGCCGGTAGAAGATCTCGTCCTCGTCGATCGAGAGCAGGCTGGTGACCACCGCACCGACGACCGTCATCGCGACGACGACCGTCACCGCGGTCGGGAAGCTGCCCAGATGCACGCCCGGCACGAGGGCGAACACGGCCAGTACCCCGGCCGCGAGCAGCAGGAAGCTGCCGATGCCGAGGGTGAACAGGGCGAACGGCAGGGCGACCCGCAGGACGAGCGGCCAGACGACCGCGGTGAGCACCCCGAGCAGCAGCGCACAGACCGTGGGCTGCCACCAGCCGTCCATCGTGAACCCGGCGAGCACCTCGTCGAGCAGGTGCAGCGCGAGCGTCGTCAGGAGCCAGACGAGGACGATCCGGGCGACGAGGCGGCCGCGGCGCAGGAGCGGGCCACGGTGCTCGCGGACGTCGGCGTAGTCGCGCACGAACGACGGCGGGGCGGTCACGGACGTCTCGTCTCGGTCGGGCCGGGGGTGTCCGGGGCGGCTGGGACTTCGGGGGCTTCGGGGGCTTCGGGGGCCGGGGTCCCGGAGCGGGCCCGGCGCCTGCTGCGGTACCGGCCGATCAGGGCGGTGACGAGCGCGAGCACCAGGACCAGCCCGGTGGCGACCAGGGTGGCCAGGACCGGGCTGTCGAACAGGCCGCCGCTCAGCACCCCGAGCAGCGCGTACGCGACCGCCCAGAGCAGCGCGGCGACGAAGGCGGACGGGAGCAGCCGCCGCCACGGGTAGCCCAGCGTCCCGGCGGCGACCAGCACCGGGATGCGGCCCGCGGGCACCAACCGGCCGACGACCACGAGCTGCCAGCCGTGCACGGCGAACCGCTGCCGGGCCTTCGTCAGCTGCTCGGGCGTCTGGCCGCGGGAGACGAACCGGATCGCCGTGTCGCTGCCCACGCGCGCGACGCCGTAGGTCAGCACGTCCCCCAGGAACGCCGCCGCCGTCGCGAGCAGGACGACGAGCACGATGTTCAGGTGCGGCGTCGTCATCGCGACCGCCGCCGCGGCGCCCACGACCGCGCCGGTGGGCACGATCGGGATGATCGAGCCGAGCAGCACACCGCCGAACAGCAACGGGTAGCCGATGGCCTGCGGATCCGCCCAGTTCACCGCTGCCCCCGTCCCGCGCGGATCGCCGCCTCCACGGACTCCCCCGGCCGCGTGACGACGACCCGGGAGCCGCTGGGCCCCGCCGCGACGGCCGCCGCGAAGTCCCGGGGCGGCTCGGTCAGCAGACGGCGCATCCGCGCTCCCGCGGCCCCGGGCGCCCGGGCCAGCCCGGTCACGGCGAGCGTCCCCCAGTGCACCGGCACGACCAGCGACGGTCGCAGCAGGTCCACGGCGAGCGCGGCACGCTCCGGGGTGAGGTGCCCGGGCCCGAGCGACGGGCCCCAGCCCCAGACGGGCAGGAGCGCGACGTCGAGCGGTCCGCCCGCCGCGATCTCCGCCATGCCGTCGAAGAGGTCCGTGTCCCCGGAGACGTAGACCCGGGACCCGTCGCCCTCCAGGACGTGGCCGAGCGCGGGCGCGTCCGGGCCGTGGGTGGAGCGGGGGCCCCAGCGGTGCCCGCTGTGCGCCGCGGGGACCGCCGTGATCCGCAGGGCGCCGTCGCGCAGCTCGTCCCCCACGGCCAGCTCCTCCACCCGCGCGACACCCCGCCGGCGCACCCACTCGCCCGCGCCGCGCGGCACGACGACCCGGGCGTCCGGGCGCAGCAGCTTCAGCGACGGCAGGTGCAGGTGATCCCCGTGCAGGTGCGAGACGAGGACGACGTCCGCGTCCGCGTAGTCCTCGGGACGCAGCGGCGCCACGACCCGGCGCAACGCGGACACCCGACGGGTGAGCACCGGATCGGTGAGCACGACCCGTCCCGCGAGCTCCAGCCGGACGGTCGAGTGCCCCAGGAACCGGACGGCGGACGACTTCACGGGAACGAGTATCTCGCTTCTCCGGTCGTGGCCCGCACCGGGCGCGGGGCGCCTCAGCCGAACCGGAAGGGCTGCCCGGTGGACTCCAGCACCGCCATCCAGAGGTCCCCGTGCGGGTCGACCTGGTTGCGCCGGCTCACCGCCATCGCCATCGGGATGTGCACGAACCGGCGCCGCACCCGGCCCACGACCATCGCGGTCCGCCCGGACATCGCCGCGTGCACGGCCGCCTGGGACAGCCGCACCGTGTAGACGCTGTCGTACGGGTTCGCGGGCACGCTGCGGATCGCGTAGCTCGGGTCGATGTAGCGCAACGACGTCTCGACACCGGCGTCGGCGAGATGCTCCGCGATGCGTTCACGCAGGTAGGGGCCGATGTCGCGGAGCTTGGCGTTGCCCGAGGCATCCCTGGCGCCGTCCGGGCCGGTGAGCAGTTCCTGGCCGGCGCCCTCGGCCGCGACGACGACCGCGTGCCCGCGCTGCTCGACCCGCCTGCGCAGGTGGGCGAGCAGCCCGTTCTCCCCCTCCAGGGTGAACGGGACCTCGGGGATCAGCACGACGTCCGCGTCGCTGCGGGCCAGCGCGGCGTAGCAGGCGATGAAGCCCGAGTGCCGGCCCATCAGCTTGACCAGCCCGATGCCGTTCGCCGTGGACTTCGCCTCGACGGTGACCGCCCTGATCGATTCAGAGGCCTGCGAGAAGGCCGTCTGGAAGCCGAAGCTCTGGTCGATGTAGGGGATGTCGTTGTCGATCGTCTTCGGGATGCCGACGATCGCGATCTTGAGGCCGCGCTCGGCGATCACCCGCTCGATCTGCATGGCCCCGCGCATCGTGCCGTCCCCGCCGATCACGAACAGCACGTTGATGTGCATCCGCTCGAGGCAGTCCACGATCTCGTCGGGGTCCTGGTGTCCGCGGGAGGTGCCGAGCACCGTGCCGCCGTCCGTCGCGATGTCCCGGACGGACTGCGGGGTCAGCTCGACGACGTCGTAGCCGTAGGAGGAGATGAAGCCCTGGAAGCCGTTGCGGAACCCGACGACCCGCCGCACCCCGTAGTGGTAGGTCAGCGTCCGGACCAGGCCGGCGATGACGTCGTTGAGGCCGGGACAGAGCCCACCGCAGGTCACGATGCCGACGCGCGTCTTCGACGGGTCGAAGTAGATCTTGCGTCGCGGCCCGCAGGGCTCCAGGCCGGGAAGCTGGTCGAGCGGGACGCCGCGCGAGGTGACACCGGCGACGGTGTCGTCGAGCAGCACCCGGTCGTCCTCGTCGACGTAGTGCTCGGTGGTGCGCCGGGAGTCCAGCAGCGGCGCCATCGGCGAGGTGATGCGGCACGGGCCGAGCGTGGCGATGTCCAGGTCCGCCGGATCGACGGCGGCGGGCCGCCCCAGCGGCACGACGTTGCTCTCCCCGTGCTGCTGCGCCGACCCCACGGCCGGCCGGTCCAACGCCTCGCTCACCACACCACTCCCATGACCCGCCGGATCTGCCTGCGCGCGGCTGCGCGCCCCTCGGACCCGGTCACCCCGCGACGGTGGGGACGGCGACCGCTGCCCCCAGCGTGCCCCACCCCGACCTCGAAGGACAGGCGGGGGTCAGGACAGGCCGAGCACCCGGTCGACGGCGATCTCGATCACCACCCGTTCGGGGTTGACCCGCGGCACGCGGAACCGCGCGGCGTAGCGCTGCTCGGCGTCGCGGACCCGCTCGGCGTCGCCCCTGACGACGGCGACGCCCTCGAGGCTGGACCAGCGCGCGCCGTCGACCTGCGAGACCACGACCCGCGCCCCCTCGGGTCCGGCCGCGGCGACGTTGCGGGCCTTCTGGGACCCGCCGCGGCAGATGACCCGGGCGATCCCCTGCTCGACGTCCACCGTCACCCCGACCGGGACGACGTGCGGGGTCCCGTCCCGGCGCAGCGTCACCAGCGTGCCGAGGTGGCGTTCGGTCCAGAACTCGCGGAACTGCGCGGAGACGGACTCCGGGGTGAGACGACGGGGGGCCATCCCGCCATCCTGCCCGGCCCGCCATCCTGCCCGGCGCGGAGGCCGCGGTGCGCCGGTGTGCGCAGAGCCGACTCCTCGCCCGGAAGGGTGAAAACGGACGGAACAGGCGGTTGCACAGTGAGATGGTTGGCAAAGACAAGCGTTCCGCTTGCGGGCGAATCGGACGACGTGGTCACCTGGACGGGAACCCTCCTCACCCGGACGGAGACCCCGCGTGTCCGAGCTGTCGCTCACCCGCCGCACCACGATCGGGCCGGTGGACCCCACCGACCCCGCCGCCGAGATCGTCCGCCACCGGCCCGGGGTCGCGATCGCCGTGCTCGCCTCCTGCGGGCTGCTGGTCTCGCTCATCCAGACGATGGTCGTCCCACTGCTACCGCAGTTCCCCCGGCTGATGTCGACCACCTCCTCCACGGCGTCGTGGCTGATCACCGCCACCCTGATCGCCGGCGCCGTGTCCGCGCCCGTGCTCGGCCGCCTCGGGGACATGTTCGGCAAGCGCCGGATGCTGGTCTTCTCCCTCGCGGTGATCGGGGTCGGCTCGCTGCTGGGCGCGGTCGCGCCGAACATCTGGGTCCTGCTGGCCGCCCGGGTCCTGCAGGGCGTGGCGTTCGGGGTCATCGCGCTGGGCATGAGCCTGATGCGCGACGTCCTGCCGCTGCAGAAGATCGGCAGCGGGGTCGGGCTGATGAGCTCCTCGCTCGGGGTCGGCGGGGCGATCGGCCTCCCGCTCACCGGGGTCGTGGCCCAGTTCGCGAGCTGGCGCTGGCTCTTCGCCGGCGCCGCGGTCGTCGCCGTGTTCCAGATCCTCCTGGTGGTCAAGCTCGTGCCCGAGTCCCGGGTGCGCACCGGCGGGCGGTTCGACGTCCTCGGGGCCATCGGGATCGCCATGGCGCTGGTCTGCCTGCTGCTGGCCATCTCGAAGGGCGGCGAGTGGGGCTGGGGCTCGCCGACCACCCTCGGCCTGCTGGGCGCGTTCCTCGTGATCGGCGCGGTGTGGGGCCGCCACGAGCTGCGCAGCCGCACCCCGCTCGTGGACCTGCGGGTGTCCGCGCGGCCCGCCGTGCTCTGGACCAACCTGGCGTCGACGCTCGTGGGCTTCTCGATGTTCGGGACGTTCATCGTGGCCACGCAGATCCTGCAGGCACCGGCCGGGACCGGCTACGGGTTCGGGCTCTCGCTCATCCTCGCGGGCGTGGTGCTGCTGCCGCTAGGCGGCGCGATGGTCGTGTTCTCGTCCGCCTCGGCCCTGATCTCACGGATCCGCGGGCCGCGCACGACGCTCGTCGCCGGGGCGGGCGTCCTGGTCCTGGGCAACGTCGCGTTCGCCCTGATGCCCGGCAACCTGCCGCTGCTCATGGTCGCCGCCTCCGTCGGTGCCATCGGCGCCGCGCTCGCCTACTCCGCCCTCCCGCTGCTGATCATGCGGGCGGTCCCGGAGACCGAGACCGCCGCCGCCAACAGCCTCAACACCCTGATGCGCCAGCTCGGCACCTCGTCCTGCGCCGCGGTGGTCGCCGCGGTCACGACCACGCTGACGATCGACCTGGACGGCCGGGTGTTCCCGTCCGGCACCGCCTACATCGTGATCTTCCTGGCGGGCGCCGGGGCCGCACTCGTCGCGATGGTCATCGCCGCGCTCACGCCGTCGCCCCGGGGCGTGGGGAACGAGGAGTCCGGTGTCCCGGACGCGCTGGTCCGGCGCAGGGCCGCCTGACCGGCACACATCCTGGGCACGCTTCGGTTGTTGCGGACAACCCAGCGCGGTTAACCTGGGCGGATGGACTGGACCGAACTCGAGAGCCGGAGCTGCTCGGTTGCCCGCACCGCCTCGATCGTCGGTGACGCGTGGACGGTCCTCGTGCTGAGGGACCTGTTGAACGGGGTCCGCCGGTTCGACGACCTCGCGGGCCACCTGGGCATCGCCCGGAACGTGCTCACCCGCCGGCTGGCGACACTCGTCGAGGCCGGTCTCGTGGACAAGGTCCCCTACCGGGAGCCGGGCCGTCGCGAGCGGCACGAGTACCGGCTCACCCAGGCGGGCTTCGAGCTGCGCACGGTGATCATCGCGATGGCGGACTGGGGCGACCGGCACCTGGCCGGACAGGCGGGGCCGCCGATGCGGATCGAGCACCAGGACTGCGGCGCCGCGGTCCACGCCGAGCTGCGCTGCGAGGAGGGCCATCTCATCGGGGAGCGGGGCAGGCTGCGCGCCCTGCCCGGGCCGGGAGCGGTCCGGCGCGCGGGCTGAGCCCGCGCCGAGGATTGGGCCCCGGCCCTGGTGGTACTCGCCCCCATGGGTGACTACGAGCACAGCACGACCGTCGCGGCGGACCCGGAGTCGCTGTTCCGCTACCTCTCCGACGTGCACAACCTCCCGGACTACTTCGCCGCCATGCGCTCGGCCGAGCCGACCGGCGACGACGCGCCCGGGGCCGGACATCCCGGTGCCGAGGAGATCCACGTCGTCGCGGACGTGGACGGCACCGAGCGCGAGGGCGAGGCCTGGTTCGACGCCGACCCGAAGGCCCGCGCGTTGCGCTGGGGCTCCGAGGGACCGAACGGCTACCACGGCGAGCTCGCGGTGAACGGTGTCGCCGAGGGGCGCTCCGAGGTGATGGTGTCCCTGCACACCGAGCGGGCGGACGGTCCGGGCATCCGCGCGGGTCTCGAGCAGACCCTCGCGGAGATCAAGCGCACCGTGGAGGGCACGGCGGGCACGGCCGGGACCGCAGGCCCGAGTTAGGGGGTGCGGGAGTCCCGGCGCAACGGGTGTTCGGCCGGAATCTCGACGACCCCGATCCGCACCCCGTCCGGGTCCTCGATCCACATCTCGTCCAGGCCCCACGGTTCGCGGCGCGGCTCCCGCACGACGCGCACGCCGCGCTCCACCAGTTCCTTGTGGGCCCCGGCGACGTCGCGGACCTGGATCCAGAGCATCACGCCGTCGCCCCGCGCCTCGGCCGGGCCGCTGCGCCCGGAGACCTCCAGGAACCCGCCGCCCAGGAAGAACACGGTGCCACCCGGGAACTCCCGGTAGATCGCGAGCTCCAGGACGTCCCGGTAGAACGTCGTGGTGACGACCGGATCGGCCGGACGGAGCAGGACACGGCCGGCCAGGATCTCCACGCCGCCAACCCTAGCGTTCCCCCGGGGAGGGTCAGTAGGAGCGCGGCAGGCCGAGCACGTGCTCGCTGACGTAGTTCAGCACCATCTCCTGGCTGATCGGGGCGATCTTCATCAGCCGGGACTCCGTCCAGTACCGGCCGACGTCGTACTCGTCCGCGTAGCCGAAGCCGCCGTGGGTCTGCATCGCCCGGTCCGCCGCGAAGTGCCCGGCGTCCGCCGCCAGGTACTTCGCGGTGTTGGCCTGCTCGCCGCACGGCAGGCCCCGGTCGTAGCGCCAGGACGCCTCCCGCACCGCCAGCTCGGCGGCCCGCAGCCGCATGTGCGCCTCCGCGAGCGGGAACGCCAGCCCCTGGTTCTTCCCGATCGGCCGGCCGAAGACCTCGCGCTCGCCGGCGTAGGCCACCGCCTTGCGCATCGCCGCCCGGCCGATCCCCAGCGCCTCGGCCGCGATGAGGATGCGTTCGGGGTTGAACCCGTCGAGCAGGTAGCGGAAACCCTGCCCCTCCTCCCCCACCCGGTCCGCCACGGCGACGGGCAGGTCGTCGTAGCTCACCTCACAGGAGGCGACGGCGTTGCGGCCGAGTTTGGGGATGGGCCGGATGTCCACCTCCGGCCGCTGCAGGTCCGCGAGCAGCAGGGTCATCCCGTCCGTCCGCTTCGCGCAGTCCTCGAGCGGGGTCGTGCGGACGAGCAGCAGGACCTTCTCGCAGTCCTGGGCCTTCGACGTCCACACCTTGCGCCCGCGGACGAGGTAGCGGTCCCCGTCCCGGCGGGCCCGCGTGGTGATCGACGTCGTGTCCGTCCCGGCGTCCGGCTCGGTCACCCCGAACGCGACGTGCAGGTCCCCCGAGGCGACACGCGGCAGGTACGCCTCGCGCATCTGCGGGGACCCGTGCTTCGCCACCGGGTTCATCCCGAACACGGCCAGGTGGATCGCGCTCGCGCCGTTCATCGCGGCGCCGGACGCGGCGACCTCCTCCAGGACGATCGACGCCTCGGTGATCCCCAGTCCGCCGCCGCCGTACTCCTCGGCGAGGGAGATGCCGAGCCAGCCGCCCTCCGCCATCGCCCGGTAGAAGTCCCAGGGGAAGCGGTGCTCGGCGTCGCAGGCGCGCCAGTAGGCGTCGTCGAAGTCCCGGCAGACGGTGCGCACCCCCTCGCGCAGCGCGAGATGGTCCTCGTCGGGCGTGAAGTCCACTCCGGAGTCCTTCCTTCCCTAGACGCGGGCGGCCGGCAGCCCCTCGACACCGACGGCCTCGTCCGGGTCGATGTGCAGCGCGGTCATCAGCCGGGCGAGGCCGAGATAGTGCCCGGCCACCAGCGCGACCTCGACGACCTCCTTGTCGTCCAGCTCGGCGGCCAGGGCGGCGTAGGTCTCGTCGGGCACCCGGCCGTCGCGCACGAAGTCCGCGACGAACGCGAACATCGCCCGCTGGGCCGCGGTGAAGAGCTCCGAGTCGGTCTCGCCGCGGTCCAGGGCGTCGACCTGCTCCTGCGTGCCGCCGGCGGCGAGGGTGATCGGGACGTGCTGGTCCCACTCGTAGCGGGCGTTGAGCCGGCCGACCTGCAGGATGACGAGCTCGCGCAACAGAGGATCGATCGCGAGGTCCGCGAGCAGCGCCCCGCCGTACTTCAACCACGGCCGGAACGCCGTGTCCGCGCGGGCGACGAGCCGGAAGACGTGTAGTTGCGGGACCTTCGCCAGGGTGGCCGCCGTCTGCGGCGGGACGTTCTCGGCATCGGCATACGTGACTCGGGCCATGTTCTGCAGACCCTATGCGCCCGGTGCCGGGCCCGTCGCCCCGCCGTCGCCCGGCGGTCCGGTCCACCGCCGGCATCGTCCACTGTGGTGGGTCCCGGAGCCGTCACGTGCGTCGACGGCGAATTCGTCATCGGACCCGCCGGTAACACTTGTCGGTAACCCGTGGGTGAATACTGGAAAGTAACCGTCAACAGTGACTGGCGGGACGGCAAACAATGACCATGGGGATCCAGGTCACGTATCGATCACCCGCGGATTCCCGATACCGTCTGGTCACCGCCCGATCCACCTACTCGCGGTTGCGCAGGCTCGCAACCAGGAGTTACCTCGTGGTGTCCGTACAACGGAGGTTCACGCTTACATGAAGCCGTTCGTGGTCAACAACCATGGCCGCCTGGTCTTCCCTGCCAATTTCGCACCCGATCTGGATTTCTCGGTACTCGACTCACTGGAGCAGTTCGGCGCGGTCATCGGACGCGATTTCGAGTCGAAGGCGCCGACGGGGACCGACATCCTCGCCCGGGTGGAGGCAGGGTCCTACCCCAGCCGGTTCGAGCTGTTGCGCGATCTGGGCCAGAACCTTTTCTGGGTGAATCGCTATTCGATGACGATGTACGACAAGCGCCCCACCCGGTGGCGTGACGTCGCCCGGCATCGGCCGGACGTCTTCCTCCCGGTGCTCACGCCGTGGGTGGACGGGGCCCGGAAGGTCGCGGCCGTCGAGCAGGCCTACCGCGAGCTCCCGGCGACCTGGGACTCCGACGAGGACAGGGCGGCCGAGGACACCGTCTTCGACCTGCTCTTCGACGTCTTCCGCAACCGCCGCCACCATGCGACCGAGCTCCCGGCGGTCAAGCCGACCGTGGCGGAGTTCCTCCGCACACCGGGCGCGCTGACCTTCGTGCTCCCGGAGCACGACCCGGACTATCCCGTCTTCAGCACCCCGGAGATCCACGACGTCCAGGCGGCGGTCCCCGAGCTCGAGGCCCTGACCCGGTGGGCGATGGTCCTGCACAACCAGTACCCGTGGGACCGCTCGAAGACCGAGCTGCGCCCGGCGGCGGAGATCGGCGACGACGACATCGTGATCGCGTTCCACCCGCGGACCCGCGAGGTGGCCGCGTTCCTGGACCGGGTGCGCACCGGGCACGTCCCCGCGCAGCGCAGCGCGTCGCCGGTGACCCCGAAGCCGCCCGTCCGGCCGTTCCCGCCGGTCAAGGTGCGCGAGGCCTTCGCCGTGCAGCCCGCGCTCGAGGCGCTGGCGATCGTGCGGGGCGAGCTGGTCTGCGACAACTCCGACGTCGTGCGCAACACCAGCTTCTCCTGGTCGCCGATGAGCGCGGCCGAGATCAGCGCGAAGACGGGCATCGACCAGCGCCGCTACACCAGCCACGACATCGGCGAGCTCGCGCTGGCAGCGGCCAGGGCCGCGATCGCGCACTCCGGGCGGTCCACGGACGAGATCGGCGCCGTCCTCGTCGCCACCTGCACCAGCGACCGGCTGATCCCGTCGCTGTCCACCTGGCTCTCCGGCGAGCTCGGCCTGCTGCAGACGCACTGCTCGGCGGACATCGTCGCCGCGTGCGCGGGGTTGCCCTACGGGCTCGCCGAGGCCGTGCGCCAGCTGCAGGAGGTCGAGCGGCCGGTGCTCCTGGTCTGCGTCGAGAAGTTCTCGGACAAGATCGGCAGCGTCCGCACGTCCCGGATGATCTTCGGCGACGGTGCCGCGGCGATGGTGGTGTCCCCGGCGGCGGAGGGGTCGGCCGGGGACATCGACATCCTGCAGACCTACGCGAGCGGCCCGGTCGGCCAGGTCAACTCGATCATCTGGCCGAACCCGGAGTTCGACAACGACATCACGGTGTACGGGCCCGAGGTGAAGGCGCTCGTCTCCCGCTACCTGGACCAGATGATCGGCGAGCTCGGGGACCTGCCGGGTGACGCCCCGGGCACCGCGCTGCTCGCGGACATCGAGCTCATCGTCCCGCACCAGGCGAACAAGACGATGATCCTGCAGCTCGCCGAGAAGGCCGGGCTCACCGCGGACCAGCTCTACTTCGACATCGAGACGATGGGCAACGTCTCGGCGGCGTCCATCCCGATCGCGCTGTTCGACGCCGTCCGGGACAAGGCGATCACCGGACCGACGCGGGTGTTCGCCCCGGGCTTCGGCGCGGGTGCGGTCGGTGGGTACGCGGTGCTCACCGTGGACCCGGCGATCATGGCCCCGGAGGTGCAGCTCAGCACGCCGCCGCAGGCCGCACCGGCCGGTCCCGGGGAGCTGCCCCGCACCCCCGATCCTGTCGCCGTCGCCACCACCACGAGCGACGATGTACGCGTCGCGTTCGGGGTCTAGCAGGATGGGGCCCGTGAGCTACCACAGGATCGCGATCGTCAACCGTGGTGAGCCCGCCATGCGGCTCGTGCACGCAGTCCGCGAATGGAACGCCGAGGGTCACCCCCCGCTGCGCACCATCGCGCTGTACACCGCCGTGGACCGGCGGGCCATGTACGTCCGTGAGGCGGACGAGGCCGTCCTGATCGGCCCGGACGACCCGGACGACATGGGCCCGAGCCCGTACCTCGACTACGCCGAGCTCGAGCGCGCCCTGCGCGTCGCCCGCGCGGACGCCGTCTGGCCGGGCTGGGGTTTCGTCTCGGAGAAGGCCGAGTTCGCCGAGCTGTGCGACCGCCTCGGCGTCACCTTCGTCGGCCCGTCCGCGGACGTCATGCGCCGCCTCGGGGACAAGATCGCCGCGAAGAAGCTGGCCGAGGAGGTCGGCGTCCCGCTGGCGGCGTGGAGCGGCGGCCCCGTCGCGGACCTCGACGCCGCCCGCGTGGCCGCGGAGTCCATCGGCTACCCGCTGATGGTCAAGGCGACGGCCGGGGGCGGCGGGCGGGGCATCCGCTACGTCGGCACGCCGGACGCCCTGGCCGAGGCCTTCGAACGGGCGAGCTCGGAGGCGGCGAAGACCGCCGGGGACGCCACGGTGTTCCTGGAGCGCGCGGTCCGCGGCGGCCGGCACGTCGAGGTGCAGGTCGTCGCGGACGCGACCGGGGACGTCTGGACGCTGGGCGTCCGGGACTGCTCCGTGCAGCGCCGCAACCAGAAGGTGATCGAGGAGTCCGCGTCGACCGCGCTGGACGCCGAGCAGGAAGAGCTGCTGCGCTCCTCGGCCGCCGAGCTGGTGCGCGCCGCGGGCTACGTCAACGCGGGCACCGTGGAGTTCCTCTACGAGCCCAAGGAGCGGCTGCTGTCGTTCCTCGAGGTCAACACCAGGCTGCAGGTGGAGCACCCGGTGACCGAGGCCGTCACCGGCGTGGACATCGTCAAGCTGCAGCTGCACATCGCGGCGGGCGGGAAGCTCGCGGACATCGCGCCGGAGGCCCCCCGGGGCACCGGGCACGCCATCGAGGCCCGGCTCACCGCCGAGGACCCGGAGCGCGAGTTCGCGCCCGCCCCCGGGAAGATCGAGCACCTCGCGCTGCCGAGCGGCCCCGGGATCCGGGTGGACACCGGCGTCGCCACGGGTGACGTGATCCCGGCGCAGTTCGACTCCATGATCGCGAAGGTGATCGCCTGGGGCCGGACCCGGGACGAGGCCCGCGCCCGGCTCGTGCGGGCGCTGCGCCAGACCGCCGCGGTGATCGACGGCGGCACCACGAACAAGGCGTTCC
>JAOZVV010000042.1 GCA_025869365.1 Pseudonocardia sp. | reverse complement strand
CGTCGCGCTGGGGGAGAGCCGGGCGGATGCGGCGGACCTCACCACCCGGCTCGCCGCGGCCGCCGCCCGGGCCGAGCGGGATCTCGCCCGTGCCGGGGAGCGGGCCGAGCGGGAGACGGCGGCGCGGCAGCGGGCGGAGGAGGAGGCCGCGCGCCTGCGGGCCGAGCTCGGCCGCGCCGGGGAGCCCCGGCCGCTGCACCCGGACGACCTGAGTGCGCTGCTGGCCGCCCTCGGGGCGCCGCGGGGGCCGGGTCCGGGCTCGGCGGACCCGGCCACCGGGTGAGGCCCACGCCCACCGGACCTGTCATAACGGAGCGGTCCGGGAGCGGCGGGCCGACCGCAGGGCTCAGCTGCGGCCGGTGGGGCGGTGCAGGTAGCGGCCGGCCGGCTCGCCGAGCACCACACCGTCGTCGAAGATGCGGCGGCCGCGCAGGAACGTCGTCCGGACCGTCGACCCGATCTCGAGGCCGCGGAAGGGCGTGTACTCCTGCGTGGACTCCGAGTCCGCGGGGTCCACGACGTAGGAGCGGTCCGGGTCGACGAGCGCGATGTCCGCGTCGAAGCCCGGGGCGATGTCGCCCTTCGTCGGCAGGCCGAGCCGCTGCGCGGGGTTCCACGCGGTCAGCTCGGCGATCCGGGACAGCGCCAGGCCCCGCTTGCGGCCCTCCCCGACGAGACCCGGCAGCAGGTACTCGGTGCCGCCGAAACCGGACTTGGCGGCGAACACGTCGTCGCGGTCCTCGCCGAACTTCAGCTCCTCCTTGCAGCAGGCGTGGTCGGAGACGACCCAGCTGACGTCGCCGGCGAGCAGGTGCTCCCACAGGGCCTCGACGTCCGCGCGCGGCCGCAGCGGCGGGTTGACCTTGCCGCCGATCCCGTCGGCCGTCGTCACGTCGGCCAGCAGGTGCCCGATGGTGACCTCGCGGCGGAAGTCGACGTGCGGGAACGTCCGCGCCATCAGCATCGCCGCCTCCATGGCCTTGGCCGACGACAGGTGCAGCAGGTTGATCGTCGGCAGCTTCGTCTCGTGCGCCAGGTAGGAGGCGATGGTCACCGCGAGGCCCTCGGAGTGGGGCGGCCGGGAGGCGCTGTAGGCCTCGAGGCCGGACAGCGAGCCGTCCTCCTCGACGATCTTCGTGTAGGCGGTCATGATCTCGGCCGTCTCGCAGTGCAGGGACAGCGAGATCTGGTCGGCGATGTCCGGGTTGGCCTCGCGGGCGGCCTGGATGCCGCGCATCACGAACTCGAAGTGGGCGATGTCGTAGCGCTCGTTCTCCGGGATCATGAGGAACGAGTTCTGGTCCGCGGAGCGCCCGTGCAGGCCGTGGCTGCCGTAGAACATGAAGATCTTGAACGAGGTCACGCCGTGCTCGCGGACCAGCGCGGGGATCTCCTCGATGTGGGAGCGCTGCATCGGGGCGAGATGGAACGCGTAGTCGACGTGGCTGCGGCCTTCGGCGGCCGCCAGGACCTCGGGGAACACCTCGGCGTAGCTGCCGCCGCGGTTGAGGTAGTACTGGCCGGTGCGCATGTAGGTCAGCGAGGTGGTGACACCGCCCTGGGCGCAGGCCCGGCTCTCGGTGGCGGTGTCGTCGGCCAGCGGGTTGTAGATGCCCCAGTGCTGGTGGGCGTCGACGACGCCGGGGAACGCGAGCAGGCCGCGCCCCTCGTGCACCGCGGTGCCCGCCGGGACGTCGATCCGCGGCGCGACATCGGTGATCACGCCGTCGGTCACGGCGATGTCGCCGGCCTCCGGCTCGCCGCCGCCGGGGCGGACGACGCGGACGTCACGCAGGATCAGGTCGGGGTTGCTCATGGGCACCTCTTCGAGGACGTGGTCGCGGTTGCGGGGAGGGATCCGGCCGCGCGGGCCAGATGCCCGGCGGCGAGGTAGGCGAGCCCGAGCGCGGGCAGCAGCCCGTTCCCGGCGAGGTAGCCGGCGGCGCCGTGCCCGGAGATCCCGACGGCGGCACCTCCGGAGGCGTAGAGCCCGGGCAGCGGCGTGCCGGCCGCGTCGAGGACGCGGGCGTCCCCGTCGACCAGCAGGCCGCCCTGGGTGTGGAACAGCGCCGGGAGGATCTCCACGGCGTGCAGCGGCCCGGTCAGTCCGGCCTCCACGGTGCGGCCGAAGCGGTCCGCGGCCGCGCCCCGGGCGACGGCGGCGAGCGCGGCGATCTCCTGGTCGAGCGCGTCGGCGGGCACCCCGATGGCGGTGGCGAGCGCGGCCGCGGTGGCGCCGGAGCGGACCGCCCCCGCGGACACGACGTCGCGATAGTCGGTGAAGCTGCGGCACAGGGCGTCGATGCGGTCGTCGAAGATCATCCATCCGCGGCCGCCCGGCCGGGCGGCGAGGATGGCGGCGAACTCGGAGTAGCCGGTGGTCTCGTCGCCGAAGCGGTGACCGGTGAGGTCCACCACCGCGGCCCCGTGCATGACGGCGGTCCAGGTCAGCAGGGTCTGCGCGGCGGCGGAGAGGGCGGCGTGGCCCTGGTAGGCGTCGAGGCAGCCGGTGGCGGCGCCGTGCGCGGCGCCGATCCGCAGCGCGTCGCCGCGGGAGTGCTCGCCGCCGTGGTAGTGCGCGTCGGCGATCTCGGGCAGATGGGCGCGCACCAGGTCCCGGTCCGCCCCGAAGCCGTTGGTGGCCAGCAGGACCGCCCGGGCGGTGACCTCCTCGCGGCCGCCGTCGGGGCGGGCGAGGACGGCGACCCGGGTTCCTCCCGGGCCGGGCCGGGCGTCGACGAGGCGGCAGGGTGCGAGCAGGTCGATCCGCTCGTGCGCCGTCACCGCGTCGACGAGGTACCGCAGGAGCACCGAGCCGTGGCGGCCGGGCACGGTGTGGACGCGGGGCGCGGAGTGGCCGGGGTAGGTGAAGTCCGTGGGCAGCTCGACGGGCATGCCGACGTGGTCGGCGAGCCACTCGACGAGCTCGGCCCCGACCTCGGCCAGGGCACGGGCGACGGTCCGGTCCGCGGTGCCGTGGGTCTTCGCCTCGATGTCGGCGAGGAACCGTCCGGGGGAGTCGTCGATCCCCGCGGCGGCCTGGAAGCGCGATCCGGGACCCGGAACCATGGCCGTGGACATCGAGGTGTTGTTGCCGCGGGTGAACTGCGGGTCCGCCTCGACCACCAGCACGTCGAGGCCCAGCTCGGCGGCGCGGAGCGCGCCGGCGAGGCCGCCACCCGCGCCGGCGACCACGAGGTCGACGTCGGTCATCGCAACCCTTTCGTTCCGCTGAAAGAAACATGTGTCGCTGTCCTTCGGTTCGAGATAACACCATTTGAACTGGCTCTTTGCAAGCCTGCGCCGGGTTCTTCTTGACAGCTCGCCCCACCGCGTTCAGTCTCTGTTCCGGTAAGCGGGACGACGATCGGGGACAGTGATGGCGGAGACGGCCGGTGGCACCGGCGCCACGGAACGGGTGGCGGACGTGCTGCTCCTGTTCACCGACGGCCCACGGACCCTCGGCGTGACCCGGGTGTCGCGCGAGCTGGGGCTGTCCAAGGCGGTGGTGCACCGGATCCTGCAGTCGCTCACGGCGCGCGGCCTGATCGCCTACGACACCGCCAGCCGGGAGTACCGCCTCGGCCCCGCCGCCGCGGCCCTCGCGGGACGCGCGCTCCGGGACTCCGACCTGCGGTCGGCGGCGCTGCCCCAGCTCACCGCGCTGCGGGACCGCCTCCACGAGACCGTCACCGTCAGCGCGAAGCTCCACGGCGGGCGGGTCTACCTCGACCAGGTCGTCGGGACGCACGAGATCACGATGTCGGTGGAGCTCGGCCGGCGGTTCCCGCTGCACGCCGGCTCCTCCGGCAAGTGCATGCTCGCCCATGTCCCGGCGGACGAGCTGGACCAGGTCCTCACCGCCGCACTGCCCGCGCTCACCTCCTCGACGATCACCGAACCGGACGCGCTGCGCGCCGAGCTCACCCGGATCCGGGACCGCGGCTACGCGGCGTCGGCCGGGGAACGGCAGGCGGACGCCGGGTCGGTGGCCGCACCCGTGTTCGGCGCCTCGGGCGACGTGGTCGGCGCGATCTCGGTGTGCGGGCCCCGCTTCCGCGTGACCGACGAGTTCGTCGCCGCCACCGCGCCCGAGGTCGTCGCCGCGGCCGCCCGGATCACCGCCCGTCTCGGCGGCCGGGTCCCCGTCCCGACCACCGCTGGCCCCAGCACCGCCGGAAGGACCTCATGACCCAGGACGTCACCAGCCCGCTGCCCGAGACCACCCCCGACGCGCTCGCGGGCCTGCGGGTGCTCGACGCGTCCACCCTGTTCGCGGGGCCGCTCGCCGCCACGCTGCTGGGCGACCACGGCGCCGAGGTCATCAAGATCGAACATCCGCGGGGCGATCCCGCCCGCACCCACGGCGCGCAGCGCGATGGTGTCGGGCTGTGGTGGAAGATGCTGTCCCGCAACAAGAAGGCCATGACGCTGACGTTGTCCACACCGCGCGGGCAGGAGCTGTTCCGCGAGCTCGCCGCCGACGCGGACGTGGTGATCGAGAACTTCCGCCCGGGCACCCTGGAACGCTGGGGACTCGGCTGGGACGAGCTCTCCGCCCGCAACCCCCGGCTCGTCCTGGCCCGGATCACCGGGTTCGGCCAGTTCGGCCCGTACTCCTCCCGCCCGGGCTTCGGCACGCTCGCCGAGGCGATGAGCGGGTTCGCCGCGGTCACCGGCGAGCCGGACGGGCCTCCCACGCTCCCGCCGTTCGGGCTGGCCGACGGGGTCGCCGCGCTCACCACCGCGTTCGGCATCATGACCGCGCTGCGGGCCCGGGAGTCGACCGGCCGCGGCCAGGTCCTGGACATGGCGATCATCGAGCCGCTGCTGCACCTGCTCGGCCCCGGGATCATCGCCTACGACCAGCTCGGGGTCCTGCAGCCGCGTACCGGCAACCGCTCCACCAACAACGCCCCGCGCAACACCTACCGCTGCTCCGACGGCCGGTGGGTCGCCGTGTCCACCAGCGCGCAGTCGATCGCGGAGCGGGTGATGCGCCTGGTCGGGACCCCGGAGCTGATCGACGAGCCGTGGTTCGCCAGCGGCGCGTCCCGCGCGGAGCACGTCGAGGAGCTCGACGCGGCCGTCGGCGCCTGGATCGCCGAGCGGGACCGCGACGAGGTGGTCGAGGCGTTCGAGAAGGCGGAGGCCGCCGTCGCCCCGATCTACACCGCCGCGGACGTGCTGACCGATCCCCAGTACGCGGCGCTCGGCAGCATCGTCCGGATCGACGACGAGGAGCTCGGCGAGATCCGCTTCCAGAACGTGCCGTTCCGGCTCTCGGAGACCCCGGGCCGGGTGCGCAGCACGGGCCCGCGGCTCGGCCGCGACACCGCGGAGATCCTGCGCCGGGTCGGCGTCGACGCCGCGGAGCTGGAGCGGCTGCGGGCGGAAGGGGTCGTGTGAGCGCGCTCGGGATCGCCCGCAGCTGGCTCTACGTCCCGGCGCACCGCACGGACCTGGCGGCGAAGGCGCTGGCCGGGCCCGCGGACGTCGTCGTGCTGGACCTGGAGGACGCCGTCCCCGCGGACGCCAAGGACGCGGCCCGCGCGGCGGCGGTGACGGTGGCCGGAGGGGCCGCCGGGGTCTGGGTGCGGATGAACGGGACCGGGACGCCGTGGGCCGACGCGGACGCCGAGGCCCTGGCCGGGTCCGCCGTCGGCGGCGTCCGGGTCCCGAAGGCCGACGACCCCGCGGCGGTGGCGCGGCTCGCGGACCGGCTCGGGCACCCGCTGCACCTGCTCGTCGAGAGCGCGGCGGGGCTCGAACGCGCCGCCGAGCTCGCCCGCTGCCATCCGCTCGTCGCGGGGGTGTCGCTGGGCGAGGCGGACCTCGCCGCGGACCTGCGCGTCCGCGATCCCGGGGCCCTGGCCTGGGCCCGGGCGCGGGTGGTCGTCGCCAACCGCGCCGCCGGCCTGCCGAGCCCGGTGGCCAGCGTCTGGATCGACCTCGCGGACACCGCGGGCCTGGCCGCGGACAGCGCCGCCGCCCGCGACGCCGGGTTCTTCGGCCGTTCGGTGATCCACCCGGCCCAGATCGCCGCCGTGCACCACGCGTTCACCCCGGCCGACGACGAGGTCGCCGACGCCCGCGTCCTGCTGGGCTCCCTGCGGGCGGCCGGGTCCAGCGCCCATGTCGACCCGCGCGGGCGCTTCGTCGATCCCGCCGTCGTGGCCGGGGCGCGGTGGCTCGTCGAGCTCGCCGACTCCCTGCCCACCGATTCCCTGCCCCCCGATTCCCTGTCGACCGACTCCCTGTCGACCGACTCCCCGCCCACCCCCACCGAAGATCCGCGCGATCCGGCCCGCCTGCCCGCGAGCGCCGGGAAGGAGCACCGATGACCGCCTCCACCACCCGGGGCACCGCCACGCTGCTCGGCGCCGTCGGCGCCGGCACCCGCGTCATCGAACTCGGCCATCCCCTGTTCACCGGCATGCCGAGCTCGCCGAACCACCCCGGCTTCCGGATGACGCTCGAGCGCCGCCACGGCGACGCCGTCCGCCCGGACGGCGGATCCGCGTCCAACGAGGTGATCATCACCGGTGGCCACGTCGGCACCCACGTCGATGCCCTCGCGCACGTGAGCCACGACGGGTTGCTGCACGGCGGGATCGACGCCGAACAGGCGCAGCGCGGCGGGAAGCACACGGTGCACGGCGCCGAGACGATCCCGGCGATGGTCACCCGCGGCGTGCTGCTCGACGTCGCCGCGGTCCACGGCGTGGACACGCTGCCGGGCGGGTACGGCGTGACGGCGGCCGACCTCGCCGCGGCAGCCGAGCGGGCCGGCGCCGAACCCGGACCCGGTGACGTGGCCGTGGTCCGTACCGGCTGGGCCCGGCTGTTCGGGGACGCGACCGCGTACGTCGGCGCGGCGTCCGGGGTGCCCGGCGTGACCGTCGACGGCGCGCAGTGGCTCGCGGAGCGCGGCGTCGTCGCGACCGGCGCGGACACCACCGCCTACGAGCAGATCCCGGCCGGCGCGGGACACCGCGTGCTGCCGGTGCACCGGGTCCTGCTCGTCGAGCACGGCATCCACATCGTCGAGCACCTCGCGCTGGAGGACGCCGCCGAGGCCGGCCTCGGGGAGTTCCTCGCGGTGTTCGCGCCGCTGCGGATCGTCGGCGGCACGGGTGCCCCCGTCCGCCCGCTCGCGGTGGTCGCGGCATGAGTGTCACGACCACCGCCACGCTCACCCCCGCCCAGCGGATCGGCGAGGTCGCCGCCCGCATCGCGCGGGAGGGGATCGCCCCGGACCTGGCCGACGACCTGGTGGCACGCACCGTGGACGTCCTCGGCAACTGCCTCGCCGCGACCCGGGAGGAGCCGGCGCGGATCGTCGGCGCCGTCGTCGGGGAGTGGGGCGGGACGGGCGCCGCGACGGTGATCGGACGGCCCGCCCGGCTGCCCGCGCCGTCCGCCGCGCTGGTCAACGGCACCCTCGCGCACAGCCTGGACTTCGACGACACCCACCTCCCGTCGGTCCTGCACCCGTCCGCGGCGGTCGTTCCCGCCGCGCTGGCGATGGCCGAACGGGTCGGTGCGAGCGGCCCGGCGATGCTGGCGGCCGCGGCCGTGGGCATCGAGGTCACCTGCCGTCTCGGGATGGCCGGCTACGACGAGGAACTCGGCAACTCGGTGTTCTTCGAGCGCGGCCAGCACGCCACCGCGATCTGCGGGGCGGTCGGCGCGGCGGTCGCGGCGGGCATGCTCGCCGGCCTCGACGAGGACGCGCTGACCTCCGTCATCGGGATCGCCGCCAGCATGGGGTCCGGGGTCATCGAGGCCAACCGGACCGGTGGCACGATCAAGCGGGTGCACTGCGGCTGGGCCGCGCACGCCGGCGTCGTCGCGGCGGACCTGGCCCGGCACGGACTGACCGGGCCGCCGACGGTGATCGAGGGCCGCTTCGGTTTCCTCCAGGCCTTCTGCGGGGACCGGGTGCACGTCGAGCGCGTCACCGACGGCCTCGGCGAGCACTGGGAGACCCCGGGGGTGTTCGTCAAGCCCTACCCCTGCAACCACTTCACCCATGCCGGGATCGACGCGGCCCTGGCGCTGCGGGCCCGCGGGATCGATCCCGCGTCGATCCGCGACCTCACACTCGGCGTGCCCGCCCCGGTCCTGCGCACCATCGCCGAGCCGCCCGAGGAGAAGGCCCGCCCGCGCTCCGGCTACCACGCCGCCTTCAGCGGGCCCTACACCGTGGCGGCCGCGCTGCTCGGCGGCGGCGGGCTCGGGGTGTTCCACGAGGACTTCACCGACGCCGCGGCCGCGGACCCGGCGCGGCTCGCCCTGGCCGCACGGGTCCGCTGTGTCGCCGACGACGAGTCCACCGCGATCTTCCCGCGGCAGTTCCCGGCGGTGCTGACCGCCGAGCTGGCCGACGGCAGCACGGTCACCGAACGCGTCCGGGAGAACCGGGGCGGACCGCAGCGACCGCTCTCCGACGCCGAGGCGTCCGCGAAGTTCACGGGCAACGCGGCCCGCGCCCTGGTGCCCGGTGCGGCGGAGGACCTCGTCGCGGCGGTGTGGAGCCTGCGGGAGGGCCGGGCCGTCACCGACGTCCTCGATCGCCTCCGCGATCCCCATATGTTCCTTTCAGCGGAACACTAGAGCATCTCTGTCCCACTCTTACCTCTCTGTATCGTTCCCTGCCATTGACCAGAAGACGGTCCATCAGGAAAATTGTCTTTCAGTGACTACCACGGTAATTGTTTCGCTAGAAGGAACATTGCCCCGACATGGTCCGGCAGGCGGTCGGACCACCGGATCCGAGGAACACGCATGCAGAGTCGCAGCACGAGGAGCCGCTTCCGGTGGGTGACGATCGGCCTGGTCGTCGCACTCATCGTCATCAACTACGTGGACCGGAGCGCGATCTCCTACGCGGTCGAACCGCTCGAGAAGGCATTCGGGATCACCACGGCGCAGTACGGCTTCATCAGCAGCATCTTCTCCGTCGGCTACATGGTCTTCGCGTTCGTCTCCGGCCCGCTGGTGGACCGGTACGGGCCGCGCAAGGTCCTGCTCGCCGCGATCGCGATGTTCTCCGTGTCGGTGGCGCTGATCCCCGTCGCGGGATCCTTCGCGGGCCTGCTGCTCGTCCGGCTGCTCCTGGGCATCGGTGAGGCGCCGGCGTTCCCCGCCGCCACCCGGACGGTCAGCCGCTGGCTCCCCGCCCGCGAGCGCGGCCTCGCGCTGGCCCTCTGCGGGGGCGTCGCCGTCGCCGGCAGCCTGCTGATCTCCGGGCCGCTGCTCACCTGGCTGATCGGCTGGCTGGGCTGGCAGGGCATGTTCTGGACGATGGCCGTGCTCGGCATCGCGTGGGCCGTCCTCGCCGCCGTGCTGCTCAGGGACACCCCGGCCGCGTCGCCGCGGGTCGACGCCGCGGAGCGGGCCTACATCGCCGAGGGCCAGGAGGCCGAGGCCGGCGTCGAGCACACCACCGTGCGGTGGCGCCCGCTGCTCACCAACCGCAACCTGTGGGTCGTGGCCGGCGGCTACTTCGCCTGGGGCTTCATGTTCTGGGGCTTCATGTACTGGCTGCCGTCCTACCTCTCCAGCGCCTATCAGCTCAGCCTCAAGCAGGCGGGGGCGTTCTCCATCGCCCCGTGGGCGGCCGGGGTCGTCGGCGCGCTCGTCGGCGGGATCGTCGTCGACCGGGTCTACCGGCGCACCGCGCGCATCCGCAGCCGGTTCGCCGTCATGGGCACCGCGTTGCTGCTGGCCGGCTGTTCGCTGGTGCCGCTGGCCATCTCCCCGACCCTGACCGTCGCGATCATCTCCATCTCCCTCGGCGTCGGCTTCGGGTTCGTGACCGGCGGGATCTGGTGGGTGGCCTCGATCGACGCGGCACCGGACCAGCCGGGCAGCGCGGCGGGCTTCGCCGACGCCGCGTTCGCCCTGTCCGGCATCGTCGCGCCCTCGGTGATGGGTTTCATCGTCTCCGGCACAGGGACGTTCACCAGCGGATTCGTCGTGATGGCCGTCCTCGCCGTCGGTGGCGCGCTGCTCATGCTGCTCGTGCCGCGGGAGCCGGTCGCGCGGCCGGATGCCCGATCTGTGGACGAGGGCTCGCCGACCACGGCCGGCTCGGCCTGAGCCTCACGCCCCGTACCGGAACGTGCGGGCGGGGCCGAGGACCTGCCCGTCCACCACCGCGAACGCCGACGCCTGCACCCGCCGCGCGGTGCGGGCGTCGGTGCCGTCCAGTGGAGTGACCACCCGCAGCAGGTAGCCGGCATCGCGGTGCACCACGGCGTCCGGTTCCGGGGGCGGGACCGCCATCGCCCCGCCGAGGCGGCGGACCTCCACGATCGACGGCGCCGCGGCGCCCGGGCCGGCGGCCGCGGCGATCGCGGGGAGCGCGTCCGCGGGCAGGTCCCGCACCAGCACGGCGTCACCGGAGTAGGCGTGCGGTTCGGTCGGGTCCGCGACGATGGTGTGCGAGTCCGCGAACGGCATGGTCCGGAGGTCGTCGGCCAGCGCGGGGCCGAGTCGCCGCAGCGGGGCGACGAGGTCGTCCGCCGGACGCGTCGCGACCACCCGGACCTGCGCCACGTGCCGGCCCCGCAGGTGCGGCGGGAACACCGGCAGGTCCGGGAACGCCAGCGCCGCGACCGACGGTGTGACGTCGTCGGGGAGCGTGGCCGCCCAGTCCCGGAAGGCGTCCAGCACGTCGGGTACCTCGGCGAGGTCGAAGGCCAGCGCACCGCCCCACACCTCGGCCAGCGGCACCAGGCCGGTCTCCACCGCCGTCACGACGAGCTCGCCGGCGCCGCCGCCGCGCAGGCCCGCGAACCGGGCGTCGCCGGCACCCACGCGCTCGGCGGTCCCGTCCGGGGTCACCACCTCGAACGCCGTGACCCGGTCCGACGCGTACCCGTAGCGGCGGCCGAGCAGGCCGAACCCGCCGCCCAGCAGGTAGCCGACGACCCCGACGCCCGGCGCGCTGCCGCTCACCGGCGCCAGGCCGTGCGGGGTCGCGGCCGCGACGACGTCCGCCCAGCACGCCCCGGCCCGGATCCGGGCGGTTCCGGCCGCCGGGTCGACGGAGACGCCGCGCATCCGGCGGGTCGTGATCAGGACACCGCCGTCGAGCGGCGCGACGAGCCCGTGCCCGGTGGCCGTGACGGCGTACGGGAGGCCGTTCGCGCCGGCGTAGCGGATCGCCGTGACGACGTCCGCGGCGGTGGCCGCCCCGACGGCCAGATCCGGCCGGTGCGGATGCGCGGTCTGGAACCCCGCGCACTCGGCGTCGAAGCCGTCGTCGCCGGGCCGGAGGGCGGGGCCGTGGGTCTGCAGGTCCGTGGTGGTCATGGGCCCAGCCTCGGACCCCGCGCACCCAGAAGTCCAAGAGCTGTCCGGTCTACGGGCTAGCATCGCCACGTATGGAGCTGCGTCACCTGCAGTACTTCGTCGCCGTCGCGGAGGAAGGCACGGTCACCGCGGCGGCCGCGCGACTGCACGTCGCCCAGCCCGGGGTGAGCGCACAGCTGCGCCGGCTCGAACGGGAGCTCGGTGAGCCGCTGTTCGACCGCACGTCCCGCGGCGTCACCCTCACCGAGGCCGGGCGGGCCGTCCTGCCCTACGCCCGGACGGCCCTGCGGGCCGTGGAGGGCGCCCGCACCGCCGTCGATGAGCTGACCGGACTGATCCGCGGCCGGGTCGCGGTCGGGATGGCCTCGGCCATGGCGAGCAGCGCGCTGCCCGAACTGCTCGCGGACTTCCGCGACGCCCACCCGGGTGTCGAGGTCACGTTGACCGACGGGACGTCGGACGACCTCGTCGCCGCCCTGCTCGACGGCCGCCTGGACCTGGCCTGGATCGGCCTCGCCGGGCCCGCCCCGGACGGGGTCGCGACGAGGGTGGTGACCGAGCAGGAGCTCGTCGTGGTCGGCGGAGACCTGCCCCCCGAGGTCGGGGTCGTCGCGCTGCGGGACCGGCCGCTGATCTGCATGTCCCGGGGGACCGGGCTGCGCGCCGTCGTCGACTCCGCCTGTGCCGCAGCCGGTTTCCGCCCGACGGTGGCCTTCGAGGCGGGCGACCCGCTGCTGCTCGCGCGGCTGGCGGCGCGGGGCCTGGGCATCGCGGTCCTGCCCCGGGCCGCGGTGGTGGCGGCGGGGGTCGAGGTGGGGGTCTCGCACCTCGTACCGGAGCTGAGCTCCCGGATCGAGCTAGCCTGGCGGGCGGAGGGACCGTCGGGGCCCGCGGCGCGGGCGTTGGTGGGCTTCGCCGTCGCGGCGCTGCGGCGGGCGGCCTGAACCCGCCGGCGCCGCCCGCCTAGACCAGGGGGGCGGAGGCGAGGACCCGCACCGCTTCCGCGACGGCGGCCCGGCGGGCGATCCGGACCGCGGTCTCCAAGGGGCGCAGGGCCTCCCGGCGGGCGGTCGCCGCCGAGGCGGACAGGGCGCCGCCCGGTTCGTCGATCGAGGCGGCCGCGAGGATCGCCTCGACCTCGTCCGCGTGCTGCAGCACCCGCAGCGCCTGCGGGGGCATCCCGGCCGGCCACAGGGACTGCGGACGGGAGCGCAACGCGGCCGCGATCTCCTCACGCACGCCCGGGCGGTGCCGGGCCACGCCCAGGTCCGTGAGGATCGTCGCGGACTGGCGGACCTGCTCCCGTAGCTCGCGTTCGGCCTGGTTGAGCGGGATGTACTCCGGCGGCGCGCCGGCGTCCGGGACGGCGTGCACCGTCCAGCGCAGCACGCCGTCCGCCACCTGGCTCGGCACGAGTCCGAGGCCGGCGTCGGGGAAGAACACGCCCTCCCCGGCCCGGATGACCGCCGTGCCGAACGAGCCGGGCCCGGGCAGGCCGCGGACGTCCCCGGGTGCGGTCAGCACGAGCCGGGCCGCACCGCGCGGGGCCAGCCGGCGCAGCGCGGCGAGCAGGAACGTCAGGGACGAGACGGGGGAGCCGGGGGCGGGGAGCCGGGTGGCGTCGGCGGTGGCGTGGTCGACGCACTGCACGTCGTGGGCGTCCGCCCAGGGCGCGAGCGCGTCGAGGACGTCGTCCGGTGCGGCGGATCCGGCCAGCCAGGCCGAGGACCACACCGCGAAGGTGGCGGAAGGGCGGGGCACGGAGCCAGGCTAGCCAGGCGCGGCATACGGGCCGCGTCGCCCGTGCGGGTGACGCAGTGTGACGTTCGGTGAGCGGTTCGGTGAGCTGCGTACCCGGTGCGGTGGGTGCCACGGGCGCTCCGGCGTGTCGCGACCCCGGTCCGCGACCGGAGTCGGCTACAACTCGGCGATGGTCGCTCGCTCCCATGACTACCGCGGCATGTTCACCACGGACGGCACCCGGGTCACCACCAGGAAGACGGTCCCGGAGGTCGTGGCCGAGCCCGGCGTGGTCGTCGAGGACCCCGCGAGCGGCTTCTGCGGGGCGGTCGTGCGGATCGACACCCGCGAGGTCACGCTCGAGGACCGCAAGGGTCGGCGACGGGTCTTCCCGCTGCGCCCGGCGGCGTTCCTCTTCGAGGGCGCACCGGCGACGCTCGTCCGGCCCGCGCCGCGGGCCGCCGGGCCGGTGATCTCCGCCTCCGGCTCGGTGCGGGTGGCGAACCTCAAGGCCCGCACCGCACGCGCGGCCCGGATCTGGGTGGAAGGGATCCACGACGCCGCGCTCGTCGAGACGGTCTGGGGACACGACCTGCGTGTCGAGGGGGTCGTCGTCGAACCGTTGCACGGCGTCGACGACCTGGCCGCGGCCGTCGCCGAGTTCGGCCCCGCGCCGCACCGGCGGCTGGGGATCCTCGTGGACCATCTCGTCGGCGGCAGCAAGGAGACGCGGCAGGCGCAGTCCGTCGCCGGGCCGAACGTGCTGGTCACCGGCCACCCCTACGTCGACGTGTGGGAGGCGGTGAAGCCCGCCACCGTCGGGATCCGGGCGTGGCCGCAGATCCCGCGCGGCACGGACTGGAAGACGGGCGTGTGCGACGCGCTGCGCTGGGGCGAGCCCGCGGACGGTGCCCGGCGGGTCCTCGGTGCGGTCCGCTCGTACCGGGACCTGGAGACACCGCTGATCGGCGCGGTCGAGCAGCTGATCGACTTCGTGACGCAGGAGGGCTGAGCAGCCCAGCCACGGAAGCGCAACGATCTTCGCCGAACCGCCCACCCGGTGCGTCGCGGCGTGGCACCATCGGTGTCATGGTTCCCGTGATCTGGCTCGTCGCCGGCATCGCGCTGATCATCGGCGAGGTCCTCTCCGGTGAGTTCGTCGTACTCATGCTGGGCGGTGGCGCGCTGGTCGCGGCGGGTGGTGCCGCCGCGTTCGGGCTCGGCTGGATCCTGAGCGCGGTCCTGTTCGCGGTCGCCTCGACACTGCTGATCGCGGGTGTGCGGCCCCTGCTGCGCAGGCGGCTGGACCGCGGGATCGAGCGCTACGTGGGGCACACGGAACAGATCGTGGGCGGGCCGGCGACGGTCGTCGAACGCGTCGACGGGAGCGGGGGCCGGGTGAAGATCGCCGGCAGCCTGTGGTCGGCCAAGGCCTTCGACGGCGAGCAGGTCATGGAGCCCGGCGACGAGGTCACGGTCATCGAGATCTCGGGCGCCACGGCGCTGGTTCTCGCGCAGTAGGACCCCGGCGGCCGCGGGGGGACCGCGGGCCGCGGGCACGGACTTGTCGGCACACGGGAGGAACGAATGGACATCTCGGTACTGATCATCGTGGCGGTGATCGTCGTGCTGATCCTGGTGACGGCGGCGCGCGCGATCCAGATCGTGCCCCAGGCCACCGCCGCGGTGATCGAGCGGCTCGGCCGGTACAAGACGACGCAGACGCCCGGGCTCGCGTTCCTGGTCCCGTTCGTGGACCGGATCCGGGAACGGATCGACCTGCGCGAGCAGGTGGTGTCCTTCCCGCCGCAGCCGGTGATCACCAAGGACAACCTGACGGTCCGGATCGACACGGTCGTCTACTTCCGGGTCACGGACCCGAAGGCCGCGGTCTACGAGATCTCGGACTACATCACCGGCGTCGAGCAGATCACCACGACGACCCTGCGCAACGTCGTCGGCGGCATGACCCTGGAGGAGACGCTCACCTCCCGGGACTCGATCAACACGCAGCTGCGCGGCGAGCTCGACGAGGCCACCGGGCGCTGGGGCATCAAGGTCGAGCGGGTCGAGATCAAGGCGATCGACCCGCCGCCGTCGATCCAGGAGTCCATGGAGCGGCAGATGAAGGCGGACCGCGAGAAGCGGGCCACCATCCTCACCGCCGAGGGTCAGCGCGAGTCGGCCATCCGCAGCGCGGAGGGCAACAAGCAGGCCCAGATCCTCACCGCGGAGGGCGCCAAGCAGGC
>JAOZVV010000041.1 GCA_025869365.1 Pseudonocardia sp. | reverse complement strand
TCGACAAGGACCTCTACGAGCTCCCGCCGGAGGAGCTCAAGGACATCGCGCAGGTCCCGGCGAGCCTCGACGCCGTCATCGACCGGCTCGAGGAGGACCACGACTACCTGCTCGACGGCGGCGTGTTCACCCCGGACCTGATCGAGACCTGGATCGCCCACAAGCGGGAGAACGAGATCGACCCGCTGCGGCTGCGCCCGCACCCGTACGAGTTCGCCCTCTACTACGACGTCTGATCCGTACGACGACGTCCGGTCCCCGGACGTCGATGTGCTCCGACGTCCGGTCGACGACGAGCGGTTCGTCCTGCCCCAGATGCGGCCGGATCGCGTGACCGGACGGTCGTACCCGGTGACGGCCCGGCATCCCTCCCCGAGGGGTGTCGGGCCGTCACCCCTTTCCGGGCCGGAACCCGGGGCGCGGCGACCCTCGATGCCGGACCCACGGCGCCGCCGGACACACAGCGCCGCCGGACACACAGCGCCGCCGGACACACAGGCCCGACGCTCAGGACCCGCTCAGGCCCCGGACGCCCGGCGAGCCGCTTCGGTCCCCGGGGCGCTCAGGGCCCGGCTCCGCGCCCGTCCCGCGGTGGCGCCACGCACTCCCCCGCCTCGGCCGGGGGGAGCGCAGCGGGCCGGCCACGGGTCAGCGCGACGCCCGTGAGGATCAGCGCCCCACCGACCAGCTGGATCGCCCCGGGCACCTCGCCGAGCAGCAGCCAGGAGCCGATCGCGGACGCCACGACCTCCAGCAGCGCCACCAGCGAGCCCCGGGCCGCACCGATCCGGGAGATCGCCGCGATGCCGGTGAGGTAGGCGAGCACCGTCGAGACCACCACGAGCAGCGTCGCCGTGAGCGGCCAGCCGAGGTCCGCACCGGCGAGCACGACGGGCCCCGCCGACGGGTCGATCACCAGCGGCAGCAGCCCGCAGGCGCCCAGCACCGCGACGACCACGGTGCCGACCGTCATCCCCACCCCGGCCAGCACGAGCGGCGGCGTCGCCGACCCCGCCCGGTCCGCGAGCAGGAAGTACGACGCCTGGCAGACCGCGGCGACCAGCCCCCACGCGACGCCGACGGGGTCCAGCCCGCCGCCGGACCAGATCTCCACGACGAACGTCAGCCCGACGAGCGCGATCGCCCCGCCGAGCAGGGTGCGCCCCCCGGGGGGCTGGCGGCGCACCACCCACACCCAGGCGACGACCAGCACCGGGCCGAGATACTCCAGGAGCAGCGCGATGCTCACCGGCATGTAGCGGACGGCGTTGAAGAACGCCACCTGCACCCCGGCCATCGCGAGCACGCCGTAGAGCAGAAGCGCGGGCGCATCCGCCTTCACGGCGGCGACCACGCCGGGCCGCAGCACCGCCAGGACGACCAGCAGGATCAGGGCGGAGCCGCCGAGCCGGACCAGGACCGCGCCGGCCGACGACCACCCGGCGTCGATCAGGGCCTTGGCGAGCGGTCCGGACGTCCCGAACGACACCGCCGAGACGACGGCCAGGGCGAGCCCCGCCGACGACGAGGCCCGCACTGCAGCGCTCAGTCCTCGGCCCCGGTGACGGGCACCAGCCCCGCGGCGACGATCCCGGCGACGGCCGCGGCCTCGTCGTTCAGCGACGCGTCCCCGGTGACGCCGACCGCGCCGAGCAGCGTGCCTCCGGCGTCTCGGACGAACACCCCGCCGGGGACGGAGAGGATCTTGCCGCCGGCGAGGGTGGCGACGGAGGTGAAGAACTCCGGGGAGTCCGCGGCGCGGGCGGCGATCGCCCGGTTGGTCATGCCGAGGGCCAGGACACCGTTCGCCTTGGCGACGGCGAGATCGGGGCGCAGGTAACCGGACCCGTCCTGCCGGGCCAGGGCGACGATCGCGCCACCGGTGTCCAGGACGGCGACGGTCAGCGGGTTGAACCCGTGTTCGGTCCCGTGCGACAGCGCTGCCGCGACGACGGTCTGGGCCTGTTCCAGCGAGATGCTCACGCCGGGGAGCCTCTCACGCCGGGATCGGCACCGTCCCGGCCAGCACCTCCTGCTCGGCGCCCACCCGCCCGATCAGCGCCGCCCGGCCCGGGCGGCGCCGACGGACAGCTCGACGGACACCGGGCCGTGCTCCCCCACCCGCACCGACCGCACCCCGGGCTGGTCCGCGTGCGCGGTGACGGTGTAGTCCCCCGGCTCGACCCCGGTGAACCGGAACGTGCCGTCCTGCCCCGTCCGCGCGGTGCCGACGACGGTGCCCTGCCCGTCCAGCAGCGTCGTCACGATCCCGGGGGCGGGATGCGGGCCGGCGTGGACGACGCCGTCGACGGTCCCGCCCTGCGGCCCGGCCCCCGTGACCCGGACGTCGTGGCGCTGCGGCCGATCCCCGAACCGGACCCGCTCCGCGACCGGGTCACCGGCCTCGCCGTAGCCGACGACGAGATGCTCGCCCGCCGCCGGGACCGTGACCCGGTAGCGACCGTCCGGGCCCGAGGTGGTGGCCGCGAGCTGGTTGCCGTCCCCGTCGAAGACGACGACCGAGGCGCCGGCGACGGGCCGACCGGTGGCACCGAGGACGGAACCGACCAGGCCGGGCCGGGCGGGCGCGAGCTCGCCGGGCGGCACGGCGCCCCCTCCGCCGCTCCCGTTGCCACCGACCCCGCCGTGACCACCGGCTCCCCCGTTGCCGAGGCCTGCGGGAGCCGCCCCCGCAGCCGCGCCGGCCCGCTCCGGGACACGCCATCCCGCCGCGGCGACCGCCGCCCCGACCGTGGCCGGTTCCTGACGGGCGGCCGCTCCTTCACCGGAGGCAAGGTCCTCATCAGCGTCCTCACCGGGGCCGGGCAGCTCCGGGTCCCGCTTCTCGAGCCGCGCCCGGAGCCGCTCCACCAGCGTGTACAGCACCGGCACCAGCACCAGGGTGAGCAGCGTCGAGGTGATCAGCCCGCCGATCACGACGATCGCCAGCGGCTGGGAGATGAACACCCCGCCGCCGGTGAGGCCGAGCGACATCGGCAGCAACGCGAAGATCGTGGCGACCGCCGTCATCAGGATGGGCCGCAGGCGTTGCGCGGAGCCCTCCAGGACCGCCTCCCGAAGGCCTCGCCCGTCCCTGCGGAACTGGTTGACCAGGTCGATCAGCACGATCGCGTTGGTGACCACGATGCCGATCAGCATCAGCATGCCGATCAGCGCCGGCACCCCCAGCGGCGTGCCCGTGACCAGCAGCAGCACGATCGCGCCGGTGGCCGCGAAGGGGATGGACACCAGCAGGATCAGCGGCTGCACGAGGCTGCGGAAGGTCACCACCATCACCAGGTAGACCACCGCGATGGCGACGAGCAGCGCGATCCCGAGCTGCGCGAACGCGTCGTCCTGCTGCGTGCTGACCCCGCCGATCTCGGCGCTCGCGCCGGCCGGGAGGGTGAGCCCGTCCAGGGTCGTGCGCAGCGTGGCCGTGGCGGCGCCGACGTCGTCCCCGGTGGGGCGGGCCGTGATCTGCGCGCTGCGGGTGCCGTCGGTGTGCCCGATACTGGGGGCGGTGCTCGTCTCGGTGACCGTCGCGATGTCCGCCAGTGTGCCGCGGCCCAGCGGCAGCGCCCGGAGCGCGGCGACGTCCGCGGGCGCGTCCCCCGTCCGGAGGACGACGTTCTGGGTGACCCCGTCCAGGGTCACCGTGCCGACGGGGCTGCCGCGCAGCGCACCCGCCACGAGCTGTCCGACCTGCGCCTCGGTGAGCCCGGCCGCCGCGGCCTTCGCCCGGTCCACGCTCACCTCGACGGTGGGCTGGGCGGCGGCGAGGTCGTTGCGGACGTCGGTGACGTCCGGGATCCCGGCGACGGCCTGCTGCACCTGGTCCGCGGCCTGCGCGAGGACCTGCGGGTCGTCCGCGCGGACCGCGACGGACAGGTCGCTGCTGCCGAAGCCGCCCTGCCCGCCGGACACGGTCAGCTGGCCGACCTGGTCCTCCCCGCCGAGGGCGGCGAGCCGGGTGCGCAGATCGTCCTGCACCGCGGTCGCGTCCGCGCCGTCCCGCAGGGTGACCGAGAAGCGGGTGGCGCTCCGCGACTGCCCGGGCGGGCCGAACCTGCCGCCGGTGGAGCCGACGGTGACCTGGTAGCTCTCGATCTCCGGGTCCGCGGTGAGCACGCCCTCGACCCGCCTGGCCGCGTCGTCCGCCTGCGGCAGCGCGGTCCCGGGAGGCATCTCCTGGCTGATCGAGACGGTGTTGCCGCCCGCGTCGCCGAGGAAGTTCGTGGTGAGCTGCGTACCGAGGGCGAGGGTGCCGGCGAGGATGAGCACCGCGATGACCAGCGAGATCACCGGATGCGCGATCGAGCTGCGCAGGACGGGCAGGTAACCGCGCTGCAGGCGGGTGCGCTTCTCCTCGTGCGGGCGCGCGTCCACCTCGGGCCCGGGTACCGCCGGGGACCCTGCGGTCCCCTTCTTCTGCTTCCGCCGCAGCACCGCCGAGGCCAGCACCGGGACGACCGTCAGCGAGACCACCAGCGACGCCAGCAGCGCGGCCGCGACCGTGACCGCGAACGGCCGGAACAGCTCCCCGACCTGGCCGCCGACCAGCCCGATCGGCGCGAAGACCGCGACGGTGGTGATCGTGGACGCGGTGATCGCCCCGGCGACCTCCCGGACGGCCTTGATCACGGTCCGGGCGACGGCGGCCTTCGGCAGGCCCGGTCTCAGGTGCCGGGAGATGTTCTCGATGACGACGATCGAGTCGTCCACCACGCGGCCGATCGCGACGGTGAGCGCGCCGAGCGTGAGGATGTTGAGCGTCTCGCCCGTCAGGTCCAGCACGATCATCGCGATCAGCACCGACAGCGGGATGGACACCGCCGTCACCAGCGTCGCGCGGACGGACAGCAGGAACAGCAGGATCACGATGATCGCGAAGGCGAGTCCGAGCAGGCCCTCGGTGGTGAGGTCCTCGACGGACTGCTCGATGAACGGCGCCTGGTCGAACACCACGGTGACCTGCGCGTCCTGGGCCGAGCCACCGAGTGCGTCGGAGATCCGGGGCAGCAGGTCCTGCACGTCGTGCGAGACGGCGACGGTGTTCGCGTCCTCCGCCTTGGTGACCCCGATGCCGATGCTGGGCACGCCGTTGGTGCGCGTGTACCCGGTGGCGGGCGCGGGGCCCTCGGTGACGGTCGCGACGTCACCGAGCCGGACCGGGCCGCCGGGCGAGGTGAGGTACAGGTCCGCGAGCTCCGCCGCGGAGGTGATGGGGGTGCCGACCTCGACGGTCAGCGGATTCGTGTCCGGGGCGAGCTGACCCGCCGGCACGCGCACGCCGTTGGCCTGCAGCAGCGCGGGGATCGCCTGCACCGAGACGCCCCGGGCGGCGGCCGCGGCGGGGTCCAGCGCGATGGTGACCTGCGAGGTCGCGATGCCGGTGAGCGTGACGTCCGAGACGCCGTCGACCCCGGCCAGCAGCGGCTGGACGTCCGTGCGGAGGATGTCCGCGACACGGTCCGCCGGCAGGTTCGACGACACCGCGAGCTGGACGACCGGGATGCTCCCGATCCCGCCGGTGACGACCTGCGGGGTGACCCCGGTGGGCAGCGCCAGGCCCTGCACGGCCCGCTGGAGCTGCGAGGTGACGTCGTCGAGGTTCGTGCCGTACTCGAGGTTGAGCACGACGACCGACGAGCCGTTCGTGCTGGTCGACGTGGTGCCGGTGACCCCGTTGATCCGCGAGACGGCCTGCTCGACCGGCGTGGTGACCTGCTCCTCGACCGCCTCGGGCGACGCGCCCTGGTACGTGGTGGCGACGGTGGCCACCGGGACGTCCAGCGACGGGAAGAGCTCTTGGCGCAACGACGTCGTGCTGATCACGCCGAAGACGACGAGCAGCACGGTGGCCAGCCCGACGACGGCGCGGTTGCGCAGGCTGAGCCGGGCGAGCCAGGTCATGCGTGGGGCCTTCCGCGAAGGGGAACGGAAGACCGATTCAACAGGTCCGGTCCGACAGTTCCGCGGATCGCGCTGAGAGTCTCCTGAGTCCCGCCGCCAGGACGGCCCCGGGCCGGGCACGGTGTGATACACACCATGCCCGCCGGGCGCTCGTCAGGCGGGGGTGAGTGCGAAGACCGGGATCGTGCGGATGCCGTCCGTCTTCACCGCGTAGTCCGCGAAGCCGGGCATGGCGGCGGTGATCTTCTCCCAGACGGTGTCCCGCTCCTCGCCCGTCAGCTCCTCGCTGCGCGCGGTGAAGGTCTTCACCCCGGACGCCGTGGCGAGGTCCACCGTGATCTCCGGGTTCGCGAGCAGGTTGTGGTACCAGGCCGGGTGCGAGGGCGCGCCCGCCGCGGAGGCCACGATCAGGTTCCGGTCCCCGTCCGGGAAGTAGACGAGCGGGGTGATCCGCTCCGTGCCGGACTTCGCGCCGACGTGGTGCACCAGGATCATCGGCGCGCCCTCGAACGGCGGGCCGACCTTGCCGTCGTTCTCACGGAACTCGCGGATCACGCGGGCGTTGAAGTCCTCGGGCATGTCAGACATCTCCTCCAAAGGTCGTCGGGTCGGGCTCAGAACAGCAGGACCCATGCGGCCGTGATCGTCGCAGCCGCCCCGATCAACCAGAACAGAGCCGCCCAGATTCCGCCCGGGACTCCCGTCAGGCCGGCGAGCTGGTCAGCGTCCGAGCTGCCGCGGCGGCCGTTCCGGTGCGTGCGCCGCCGCGAACGCTGCAGCTCCCGGACCGCGCGCACGCCGCCGAAGAGCAGGAACCAGCACAGTGCCGCCGCGAACCCGGCCCGGACCTCCGGCGGGGCCCAGACCGCGACCAGGCCCAGTACCCCGCCGGTGACGATCACGGCGAACGCACCGAACGCGTTGCGGATCTGGATCAGGGTCGCGACGAGCAGGGCGAGCGCCACCCAGAGCAGCGCGCGCGTGTTGTCCGTCGCCACGAGCGCCGCGCCGCCCAGCCCGAGCAGCGGGGGCGCGACGTAGCCCGCGAGGAACATCATCACGACGCCGGGGCCGCGACCCGCGCCCGTCGAGTGGGTGACCCCGGAGGTGTCCGCATGCAGCCGGATCCCGGTGAGCCCGCGCCCGACCAGGACGGCGACGAGCGCGTGGCCGCCCTCGTGCGCGATCGTCACGACGGTGCGGGTCGTCCGCCACGTCAGCGGCACGAGGACCACGAGCAGCGCGATCGCCGCGGCCGCGAGCTCGGCCGGACGCGCGGAGAGCTGGTCGAGCGCTCCGGAGAGGGCGTCCGGCAGGGTCTCGGGCGACGGTGGCACGGCCCCAGTCTGCCGAACCCGCGGACCCCGCTCACGAACGGCTTGACCTTCCAGCCGCTGGAAGGTTCAGAGTTCTCCCCGTGACCGCACTGCTCAGCATCGGACAGCTCGCCCGACGCTCCGGCGTCCCCGCCCGCACCATCCGGTTCTGGTCGGACACCGGCGTGCTGCCCGAGACCGAGCGCAGTCCCGCCGGATACCGCCGGTACGACGCGGCCGCCGTGGCCCGGCTCGATCTCGTCCGCACCCTGCGCGAGCTCGGGATGGGCCTGGAGGACGTGCGGGAGGTGCTGCTCCGCCGGCGGGGCCTCGACGAGGTCGCGGCCGCGCACGTCCGCGCCATCGACGACCGGATCCGCTCGCTGCGGGTGCAGCGCGCCGTATGCACCCTGCTCGCCCGCGGCGGGCCCGCCGGCCGCCCCCTGACCGAGAAGGAGACCGCCCTGATGAACGACCTGACCCGCCTGTCGGCCGCGGACCGGCAGCGCATGATCGACGACTTCGTGGCCGAGACCTTCGCCGGCACCGGGCCCGGCTACCCCGCGGCCGGGATCGCCACCGCGATGCGCAGCATGCCCACCGAGCTGCCCGAGGACCCCACGACCGAGCAGGTCGAGGCCTGGGTGGAGCTCGCCGAGCTCGTCTCGGACCCCGGCTTCCGGTCCCGGGCCCGGGAGATGGCGGTGGCGGGCTCCGCGGACCCGGCGCCGACGGCGTTCGACCCGGCTGCGGTCGGGGAGCACGCGGGCGCCGCCGTCGAGTCCGGGATCGACCCGTCGTCGCCGGAGGCCGAGGAGGTGCTGGTGCGGATCGGCGCCGGGGACCTCGACACACGGGCGCGGCGCGAGCTCGCGGACACGATCGCCACGTTCGCGGACCGCCGCGTGGAGCGCTACTGGGCGCTGCTGGGGACGCTCAACGGCTGGCCGGCCTTCGCGCCGCGCGTGCCGGCGTTCGAGTGGTTCGGCGAGGCCCTGCGGGCCGCCCGTCCTAGTCCCGGCGGCCGGTGACGGCGAGCCCCAGGCCCATCCCGATGATCATCAGCCCGCCTGCGCCCCCCACCCGGCGCAGGCGGGCCGGTGACGTCGCGAACCAGTCCCGCGCGGTGCCCGCCGCCAGCCCCCACGCGCTGTCCAGCACCGACGCCATCGCCACGAAGAGCAGGCCGTAGACCAGCAGCTGGGTGCTCGGGTTCGGCGCGGCGTGCCCCACGAACTGCGGGAGCACCGCGCCGAGGAACACCACGGCCTTCGGGTTCGTCAGCCCGACGAGCACGCCCTGCAGGTAGACCCGACGATCCGCGGACCGCCCGGGTTCCCCGAGCGCGGCGATCAGGTCCCCGCGGTGCCGGATGGTCTGCACGCCCAGGTACACGAGGTAGGCCGCGCCGACGAGCTTGATCGCCGTGAAGATCCCGGCCGAGCGTTCGGCGACCGCCCCGAGCCCGAAGGCCACGACCGGTACCAGGATCGCGACGCCCGTCGAGTTGCCGGCGACGCTCGCCAGCGCGGCCCGGCGGCCGTGTGCCAGCGCGCGGCCCACGATGAACAGCACGCTGGGCCCCGGGACCAGGACCAGGATCATCGACGTGAGCAGGAAGGTCAGCACGCCGGCGGTGGAGGGCACCCGTCGACGGTAGCCCCGGCGGCGCGGACGGGCACCGGGGTTTCGTTAACCTCCTGATCTTCCCACCCGAGCAGCTGGGCATGACACGGCTGTTCCCGACGAGACAGGGGCTCCCCGCATGTTCGGCATGATCCGGCCGTGCCGGCACAGCCTGTCCGAGCGTCTGCGCACCGAGTGGATCGGCCATCTGTGCGGCCTGTGCCTCGCCCTGCGTGACGGGCACGGCCAGCTGGCCCGCACGGCCACGAACTACGACGGCCTGCTGATCTCGGTACTGGTCGACGCGCAGGCCGCCGCCGCGCCGGGCCGGCGGAGGGCCGGCCCGTGCCCGCTGCGCGGGATGCGCACCGCGACGGTCGCGACGGGCGAGGGCGCGCGGCTCGCGGCCGTCGTCTCGCTGGTCCTGGCCTCGGCCACGATCGCCGACCACGCCGCGGACGGGGACGGGGCCCTCGCCCACCGCTCGCTGGCCCGCGCCGCGGACCGCCTCGCCGGGCGCTGGTCCCGACACGCGAGCATCGACGCCGCGCGGCTCGGCCTGGGCACGGGGGTCCTGCTCGACGCGATCGGGCGGCAGGCGGCGGTCGAGCGGAACCCGGCGTCGCTGCTGGCGGTGACCGAGCCGACGGAGAGCGCGACGGCCGCGGCGTTCGCGCACACCGCCGTGCTCGCCGGGCGGCCGGACAACGCCGTGCCGCTGGCCGAGGCCGGGCGGCTCTTCGGCCGGCTCGCGCACCTGCTCGACGCCGTCGAGGACCTGCCCGCGGACGCCGCCGCCGGCGCGTGGAACCCGCTCGCCCGGACCGGCACGGACCTGGTGACCGCACGACGCATCGCCGACGACGCGACGCTCGGTGTCCGGCTCGCCCTGCGCGAGGTGGAGTGGACGGACCCGGCCCTGGCCCACCGGCTGCTCGTGCACGAGCTGGGGCGGGCGGTGGACCACGCGTTCGCGCACGCGTCGCAGGAGGGGCCGGACACGGAGAAGCCGGACACGGAGAAGCCGAGGCAGCGCGGCCTGCTCACCGGCTGCGGCGTCGCGGCCGGGCTCTTCTGCACCTGCCAGGTCTGCTGCGCGGACACCTATGCGGACCCGTGGACGGGCGAGCCCCGCGAGGGCTGGTGCCGCAGCGGGGACCCCGGGTGCGGCGACGGCTGCGACGGGTGCTGCGACTGCTGCAGCTGCTGCTCCGACAGCGACGGCTGCGGTTGTGACGGCTGCGGTTGCGACTGCTGAGGGTCGGGCCGCGGCGACGGTGCGGGAACACCGTCGCCCGCGCCCGGGCTACCAGCCGTAGAAGACGCGCTCGACGACCGTGCGGGCCCGCCGGGTGGCGCGGCGGTAGTCGTCCAGGAACACCCCCGGGTCCCCGCCCGGCGGGTAGCCCAGGGACGCGGCGATCGAGGCGAGCTCCCGGCCCGAGCGGGGCAGCTGGTCCCCCGGCTTCCCCCGCACGAGCATGATCGCGTTGCGCGCCCGGGTCGCCATCTCCCAGCCCTCGCGCAGCTCCGCGGCGTCCTCGGAGGTGATCAGGCCCGCCTCGGCGGCCTCGCGCAGGCCGTCGAGCGTGGAGGTCGTGCGCAGCTCGGGGATGTCCCCGGCGTGCTGCAGCTGCAGCAGCTGCACGGTCCACTCGACGTCCGCGAGCCCGCCGTAGCCGAGCTTGGTGTGGGTGCCGCGGTCCGCGCCGCGGGGCAGCCGCTCGGTGTCGACCCGGGACTTGATCCGCCGGATCTCCATGACGGACTTGTCCGCGAGCCCGTCGGCCGGGTAGCGGATCGGGTCGATCAGCTCGACGAACCTGCGGCCGAGGTCCGCGTCCCCCGCGACCGGGGCCGCACGCAGCAGGGCCTGGGCCTCCCACAGCTCGCTCCAGCGCGCGTAGTACTCCCGATAGGACGAGAGCGTGCGCACGAGCGGCCCGGAACGGCCCTCCGGGCGAAGGTTCGCGTCGACGACCAGCGCCGGGTCCGGGCTCGGGCTCCCGAGACCGCGCCGCACGGTCTCGACGACGGTCGTCGCGAACTTGAGTGCGTCCCGGTCCGCCTCGGGCGGATCCGCGGACGGATCGGCGGGCGTGGCCTCGCAGACGAAGAGCACGTCCGCGTCCGAGCCGTAGGCCAGCTCGGCCCCGCCGAGGCGGCCCATGCCGATCACCGCGATCCGTGCCGGGACGTGCCCGCCGGCCGCGACCGACCTGATCGCGCTGTCCAGCGTCGACTGCAGCACCGCGACCCACACCGCGCTCAGCGCCGCGCACACCTGATCCACCGACAACAGCCCGAGCAGGTCCGCGCAGGCCACCCGCAACATCTCGTGCCGGCGCAGGGACCGGGCCGTGGAGACGGAGGCGGTGAAGTCGTACTGGCGGGCCACCGTCGCGCGCAACGACGCCGCGACCTCGGACGGGTCCCGCTGCAGCTCGTCCGCCTGCCCCGCGCCGGGACTGGCGAGCATCCGCAGCACCTCCGGCGCCCGGGTCAGCAGGTCCGGGACCAGCGCGGACGTCCCGAGGAGCTGCATCAGCCGCTGCGCCACCGCACCCTCGTCGCGCAGCAGCCGCAGGTACCAGGGCGTGCTGGCCAGCGCCTCGGACACCCGCCGGTACGCCAGCAGGCCGCGGTCCGGGTCCGGGCTCACCGCCAGCTCGTCGAGCAGCACCGGGAGCAGGGTCTGCTGGATCGACGCGGCCCGGGAGACCCCGCTGGTCAGCGCGCGCAGATGCCCGAGCGCACCCTCCGGCGAGGCCCAGCCGAGCGCGCCGAGCCGCGCGATCGCGGCCTTCTCGGACAACCGCACGTCCGAGGCGGACAGCCGGGACACCGCGGCGAGCAGGGGCCGGTAGAAGAGCTTCTCGTGCAGCCGCCGCACCCGGCGCGCGTTGCGCATCCATTCCGCCAGCAGCACGCCGACGACGTCGTGCCGCCCGTCCGGGCGCAGCCGTGCGGAGCGGGCGAGCCAGCGCAGCCCGTCGGTGTCGTCGAGGGCGGGCAGCAGGTGGGTGCGGCGCATGCGCTGCAGCTGCAGCCGGTGCTCGAGCAGCCGCAGGAACCGGTAGGACGCGGCGAGGTTCGCGCCGTCGTCGCGGCCGACGTAGCCGCCGTCCGCCAGCGCGGCCAGCGCCTCCAACGTGGACGAGGAGCGCAGCGTCTCGTCCGTCCGGCCGTGCACCAGCTGCAGCAGCTGGACGGCGAACTCGACGTCCCGCAGCCCGCCCCGGCCGAGCTTCAGCTCGCGGTCGGCGTGGTCCGGGCGCACGTGCTCCTCGACCCGGCGGCGCATCGCCTGCACGTCGACGACGAAGTCCGCGCGGTCCGCCGAGCTCCACACCAGCGGGGCGACGGCCTCGGCGTACTCCTCGCCCAGGTCCGGGTCCCCCGCGATCGGCCGGGCCTTGAGCAGCGCCTGGAACTCCCAGGTCTTGGCCCAGCGCTTGTAGTAGCTCAGGTGCCCGTCCAGGGTGCGGACCAGCGCGCCCTGCCGGCCCTCGGGGCGCAGGTTGGCGTCGACCTCGAAGCAGGCCTCCCCCGCGATCCGCATGACCCGGCTCGCCACCTTGGTCGCGGCCTGCATGTCCCCCTCGCCGACGAAGATCACGTCGACGTCGCTGACGTAGTTCAGCTCGTGCCCGCCGCACTTGCCCATGCCGATGATCGCCAGCCGCACGTCGTCCGGCGGTTGGGTCTCCTCGACCGCGACGGCGAGCGCCGCCCGCATCGCGGCCGAGGCCAGGTCCGCGAGCTGCGCGGCCACCTCGTCGACCTCCATCGCCGGCAGCGAGGGCTCCCCGACGGCGGCGAGGTCCGCGGCGGCCAGGCCGAGCAGCTCGTCCCGGTAGGCGATGCGCAGCGCGGAGACGGCGGCCGCCCCGGTCAGCTGGGCCCGCGTGCCCCCGGGGACACCGGCGGGCGGCAGCGCGGGATCGGCCCCGACGGCGCGCAGCAGGTTCGCCGTGCGCCGTCCGAGATCGGGCGGCGGGTCCTGCCGCGTGGGCCCGTCGGCGAGCAGCGACCAGCGGTCCGGGTTCGCGATGAGGTGGTCACCGAGGGCGGTCGAGGAGCCGAGCAGGGCGAAGAGCCGCCCGCGCAGGCCGACGTCCGTGCGCAGCTCGCGGTCGATCGTCCGCCAGTCCGGGGCGGCCTTGGCCAGCCGCTCGACCTGGCGCAGCGCCAGGTCCGGGTCCGGGCTGCGCGCCAGGGCCCACATGATGTCCGCGGCGCCGGTGACGGGCCGGTCCCCGGCCCACCAGCCCAGCTCCCGCACCGTGTCCTCCACCCATGGCTCGGTGAGTCCCAGTCTGGCCAGGGAGGTTCCGGTGCGATCCGCCACGCTGGCGACGATACTGCCGGATGACGGCGCCGTTACCGGGTGATCGGGTCACGGGGCCTGTGCGTCGGAGGCATCGGGGTAGGTCTCGGGGTGCTCGAGCGGGAACCGCAGCCAGCTCAGCTGCGCCGCGACGGCGCGGTAGGCCGCCAGCCGGGCCTCGTCCGTGCCCGCCTCCTCGGCCTCGGCGACCGGTTCCCACAGGCGGTGCACCATGGTCGGTCCGAGCTCCAGCAGGCCGCCGGAGCCCGTCGTCGCGAAGCGGGCGAGCACGTAGCGGACCAGCGCGCCGAGCGGGATGCCGGTGTGCGCGCTGAGCCCGCGCAGCGTCTGCAACGGGTCGAGCCGGGTGTAGTCCGCGACCTCGGCCTTGAAGTTCGCGTCCGGGTCGTCCTCGGCCCAGGGCCCGGTCCAGCGCTCGAGGGTCACGGTCGGTTCGTCCACGGTCGGTGAGACTAGGGGCCCGCAGACCAGGGCCCCCGCAGACCGGGCCCCGCGGACCGGGCGCCGTCAGGCGAACCGGACCTCCCGGGCGTCGGACACGGGCCGGAAGCCGAGCTCGGGATAGATGTGGTTGGTCGTCGGGTTGGCGAGATCGGTGAACAGGACGACGTCCCGCGCCCCCGCCGCGAGGGACCGTGCGGCGGCGGCCGCCGTCACCGCGGAACCGTAACCGCGCCCGCGGTGCTCCGGCGGCGGGTAGACCGGCCCGCTCCGCGCCGTCCCCGCCGTCCTCGGGCCCACGACGGCCAGCGCGCGCGGCTCGCCGCCGACGACCCAGAGGACCTGGTCCCGGCCGGCGGCGAAGGCCTGCGCGGCGGCCTCCGCACCGGTGCGGCCACGCGCCGGGGCGGTCGTGGTCTCGGACTCGAACGCCTCCCACCAGGCCCCGAGCAGCGCGGACTCGGCACGGACGGCGGCCCGGGACGCGCCCGGGACGCCCTGCGGGACGACCAGCTCCTCCAGCGCGAACAGCCGCGTCCGGCGTCCCGGCCGCGTCCGCGCTCCGGTCCGCGCGACGCGCGCGGCGGCGAAGGCCTCGACCTCGGGGAGCGGGCCCGCGACCGCGTCGACGTCCGGGACCGCGGCGTCGGCCGCCGCGGCACAGGGCGGTGGCAGACCCGCCACCAGGAGCGGCCTGCCGGACGCGCCCAGCGCGGCACCGACGACGTGGTCCGCGTCGTGGGCGGTGAGCAGGACGACCGCGCGGTAGGCGCCGGACCGGAGGCCGCGCAGGACCGTCAGCTCGACGGTGTGCCGCACCGGATCGGCCTCGAGCAGCCGGGCGGCGTGCCGGGCGAACGACGGCACCCCGGCGGCGTCGGGATCGTGCAGACGAATCTCCACCCCACGACGATGGACCGTTCGGCGCACCCTGGACCAGCCATTTCCGGCGATTCCCCGCGGGTTTGGCGACGAGTGTCCGGTAGGTCCGTATCCTGACGGGCGTGGACGCCGATCTGCCGGGTGGGGACATCCTCTTCCGGATGTTACTGAGCCCGACCGCGCTCGCGGTCATCGGCGGAGTGCTGCTCGTGCTCGTGCTCGTGCTCGCGTTCGTGCTGCGCCGCATGTGGCGGCGCGCGCGGTCCTTCGCGGACTCGCAGTCCCAGCGGATCGACCGGGCCCGGACCGAGTTCGCCGCGCTCCGCCTGCCGGCGGGGCCGCAGCGCCGGGCGGTCGACCTCAGGCGCCGGCTCGCCACCGCGGTGAGCGCCACGGAACGCCAGTTCGCCCCGGCCGCGGAGCACGCGCTCGTGTCCGCGACCGTGCAGGACCAGTACCTCGAGCTCCGGCGGCTGGCAGCGGGGCTGGACACGCACCTGCGGAGCCTGCAGGACGATCCGGACGCCGGCCGCGTCGAGGCCTCGCTGCCGGAGGCGACGGCCTGGACCGGGCAGCTCTGCGACGTCGCGGCCGAGCTGCGCGCCGCCGTCCGGGAGACCACGAGCACCACCACGGACACGGACGTGCGGGCGCTCGGCGCGTCGACGATCGACGGGGTGGCCGCGCTGCGGGCCGGGATGGACTTCCTGCGCGGCCCCCGCTGACGCCTCGCCCCGGGGGTGGGGGGGGGGGGGGGGGGCGCCCGGGCAGCCCCCCCCCGGGGCAG
>JAOZVV010000040.1 GCA_025869365.1 Pseudonocardia sp. | reverse complement strand
GACCCGCGCGACCGAGGCCGCCGCGGTCTGACCGGACGACGAGGGCCCGGCCGGTCCGGCCGGGCCCTCGCCCCGTGCCCGACCGGCTCAGTCCAGCCGGGCCGCCATCGCGCCGATCGCCGCCTCCAGCCCGTCGACCTGGTCCTCGCTCAGGGCGTCGAAGACCAGGCGCCGGACGGCCCGCACGTGCCCCGGGGCGGCCTGCTCGATCGCGGCGCGGCCCTCGGCGGTGACCGCGATGAACGCGCCGCGGCCGTCCTCGGGACACTCCTCGCGCCGCACCAGGCCCCGGCGCTGCATCCGCGTGACGTGATGGGAGAGCCGGCTGCGCTCCCACTGCAACAGATGGGCGAGGTCGGTCACCCGCACCCGGCCCTCCGGATCGTCGGTCAGGTGGACCAGCACGTCGAAGTCCGGCATCGACAGGCCCGCCCCCTCCTGGAGGTCACGCTGCAGGAGCGCGGTGAGCTGCGCGTTCAGCGTCAACCAGCCACGCCAGAGGCGCTCCTCGCGCGGGGTCAACCACGGTGCGTCGCTCGTCACGTCCCCACCGTACGCGGAAATAGTTGACACGTCATGCATGTTGGCAGGAAGGTACGTGACACGTCACCGACAACGATGACGTGACGCCCTCACCCCCACGGAGCCCGACATGAGCACCACCACCGCCCCCTCCGCCCTCACCGAGCTGACCGGGACCTACGAGCTCGACCCGAGCCACTCCCGGATCGGCTTCGTCGCCCGCCACGCGATGGTCACCAAGGTCCGCGGCCAGTTCAACGAGTTCGCAGGCGTCGTCGTCGTGGACGGCGCGGACCTCGCCGCCTCCACCGCCTCGCTCACCATCCAGGCCGCCAGCATCGACACCCGCAACGAGCAGCGCGACGGCCACCTGCGCAGCAACGACTTCATCGCGCTCGAGGAGCACCCGCAGGTCACCTTCGTCTCCACCGGGGTGGTGGCGACCGGGCCGACCAGCCTGGAGCTCACGGGCGACCTGACGATCAAGGGCGTCACGAACTCCGTGACCGTCCCGTTCGAGTTCGAGGGCGCGGCCACCGACCCGTTCGGCAACCAGCGCGTCGGGTTCGAGGGTTCCGTCGTGATCAACCGCAAGGACTACGGGATCACCTGGAACGCCGCGCTGGAGACCGGCGGCGTGCTGGTCAGCGAGAAGATCACCCTCGAGTTCGAGATCTCGGCGATCAAGACGGCCTGACCGGGCGGCGCCCGACGGGGCGTGGTCGAGGGTGGAGTGGGGCTCACACGGCCGCCGAGGGCCGTGTGAGCAGTGCGGAACATCCGGCAACCGAACGGAAACGCTCCAAATACGCATATGCAATGCGGCTTTGTGAGCGTAGTCTCGTTCGCCGCGTAGCCGGCACGCACGAAGGCGATCACCACCCACCCTGGACACTGTCGACGCCCATCGGAGCTGTCATGACAATCAACTTCACGATGTCCGACGAGCAGAAGAAACTGCAGTACGACGTCCGCGCGTTCGCGCAGAACGTCCTCAGGCCGATCGTCGCCGCCGCCGACGCCGAGCCGGACCCGCTCAAGGGTTTCCAGATGACCAAGCCCGCCTACATCGAGGCCTACAACGCCGGCATCGCGATGTGCATGCTGCCGAAGGAGTACGGCGGTGGCGGAATCTCCTGTGTCGATCTGACGATCGCGGCCGAGGAGATCTGCGTCGTCGACCCCGGTTTCGCGTGCACGGTCCTGTGCAACGGCCTCGGCCTGATGCCCGTGGCCTGGTACGGCACCGAGGCGCAGAAGGAGAAGTTCCTGCGCGCGGCGACCTCGGACCCGAGCGGCGAGTACCTCGGCGGGTGGACCGCGAGCGAGCCGCCGGGCAACCCGTCCGGCACCGCGAACTTCGACATCCCGCTGCCGCGCCCCGCGGGGGTCGGCCTGACCGCGGTCCGCGACGGCGACCACTTCGTGGTCAACGGCCGCAAGTACTGGCCGTCCTCGGCGGGCTGGGACGAGCGCGGCGTCAACTCCGGCACCCTGATCGTCCGCACCGACTCGGAGAAGGGCGGGACGGAGGGCCTGTCCGCGCTGGTCCTCGAGCGGGACACCCCCGGCGTGACCTACCGGCACCTGGACAAGACCGGGCACCGCCTCGCGTCCAACGCGGAGATCATCTTCGAGAACGCCCGCATCCCGGTCGCGAACCTGCTGCCCGGCGCGGAGGGCAACGGCGACCTGGTGATCAACCGCAACTTCGCCTGGTCCGGCCCGATCGCGGCGATCGCGGCCGTCGGCATGGCCCGGGCCGCGTACGAGATGGCACTGGACTTCGCCAAGGGCAACACCGCCGGTGCCCTGAAGCCGATCATCGAGTTCCAGAACGTGGGCTACGTCCTCGGCGACGTGGCGTCCAAGATCGAGATGGGCCGGTACTTCTCCTGGCGGGCCGCCGACTACCTCGACAAGCACGACCAGCACGCCGAGCTGGTCGGTGCGATGAACAAGATCCAGGTCACCGAGATGATGTTCGACTGCGTGTTCAAGTGCATGCAGATCGTCGGGGTGAACAGCCTGGAGATCCAGAACGGGTTCGGCAAGATCCTCCGCGAGGCGTCGGTCCTGCCGATCTACGACGGCGGCAACATGGGGATGCAGCGCCGCCGCGTCCACGGCATCCTCGCCGACCCGCTGTTCAACCCGCGGGCGATCATGGAGGACGAGTACGTGAAGTTCGAGAAGCACCACGAGTCGATCGACACGGTCGTCGCCTGACGATCGGCGCGACCCGGCCCGACCTCGCGCGCGGGGTCGGGCCGGGGCCGTTCCGCCACGCCGCGGGCTCGGTGGCCGGGTACCGTTCGTCGGGAACCGAGTGAGACGAGCGAGGGCATGAAGCACACCAGCCATGCGGATTACGCCCTGCGCGTGCTGCTCTACCTGCGGGTGGCGCCCGGGCGCCGCGGCTCGGTGGGCGAGATCGCCGAGGCCCATCGGGTGTCGCGCAACCACCTGGACAAGGTCGTCAACCGGCTGGCGGGCGCGGGCCTGGTGGAGACGACCCGAGGCCGCGGGGGCGGTGTCCGGCTGACCCGCGATACCGAGTCGATCACCGTCGGCGACGTGATGCGGGCGATGGAGTCGGACTTCGCGGTGGTCGAATGCCTCGGCCCCGCCCGGTACTGCCGGGTCGCCGGGGTCTGCGGCGCACGCAGCGTCTTCGCCCGGGCCCTCGACGCCTACTTCGCGGTCCTGGACGAGGCCACCCTCGAGGACATCGCCGAGAACGACCAGGGGCTCCGCGGAGCGCTCGGGCTGATGCACGGCATCGCGGGGACCTGAGCGGATCTCGCCCCACCCCACCCCACGCCCCCCACCCACCCCGGCGACCCCGCCCCCCGGCCCCGACCCCCCCGGCTTCGACGACCCCGGCCTCGACGACGTGGCCTTCGACCGCTCCGTGCTCGTGGAGGGAACGCCGTGCCCGTCGACTTCGACCTCACCCCGGCCCAACGGACGCTGAAGCACCAGGCCCGCGAGTTCGCCAGGGAGGTGCTGCGTCCCGCCGCCGAGGCGGCCGACGCGGTGGCGGACCCGCAGCAGGCCTTCCTGGCGATGAAGCCGGTGTACGAGCAGGCCGCCGCCCTGGGCATGACGACGATGTTCCTGCCGAAGGAGTACGGCGGCGGCGGGGCCTCGAACGTCGACTTCCTCATCGCCATCGAGGAGCTCTGCGCGGTCGATCCCGGCTTCCCCACCGTCCTGCTGGTCAACGGCCTCGCCCTGATGCCGCTGCTCTGGTTCGGCACCGACGAGCAGAAGGACACCTGGATCCGCCGCGCCACCGCGGACACCCGAGGTGAGTTCCTGGCCGGCTGGGCCGTCAGCGAGCGCGGCGGCACGGCGAACTTCGACCACCCCAGCCCCCGGGCCGGCATCCAGCTCCTCGCCGAGCACGACCGCAGGCGCGGCGAGTACGTCCTCCACGGGGAGAAGCACTGGCCCTGCAACGCCGGCGGCTGGGACCTCGGCGGGGCCGACGTCACCCTGTGCGTGGTCCGCACCGACCGGCACGGCGGCGGCAAGGAGGCGCTCAGCGCGATCCTCGTCGAGCGCGGCACACCCGGCGTGGAGTACGAGGTCATCGACAAGATGGCCCACCGCACCTGCCAGAACGTGACCATGACGTTCCGGGGCGCGCGGGTGCCCGAGACGAACCTCCTGGCCGAGGGCGCCGGGGACCTGCTGATCAACCGCAACTTCACCTGGTCCGGCCCGATCGCCGGGATCGCCGCCGTGGGCCTGGCCCGCGGCGCCTACGACTTCACGCTGAAGTGGGCACGCACCTACACCGGCGGCGGCTCGGGCCCGATCATCCACCACCAGGCCGTCGGGAACCTGCTGACCGAGATCGCCGGCAAGATCGAGGCCGGCCGGTACTTCTGCTGGAAGACCGCGCACTACATGGACACGCACCCCGGCGAGGGCCACGCGCTCGGCGGGATGAACAAGACCTTCTGCGGTGACCTCATGCAGAGCGTGGTCTTCGACTGCATGCGCGTCGTGGGGGTCAACGCACTCGACCGCAAGTTCCCGATGGCCAAGTTCTACCGCGAGGCGGCCGTCTTCCCGCTCTACGACGCCGGCAACCTCGCGATGCAGCGGCGTCGGGCCTGGGGCGTCATGGCGGACCGGTCCTTCTCCCCGGACACCTTCGTCGACGGTGACCCCCTGGAGTTCACGCGGTCGATGGAGGGTTACGGCGTCGTCGCGGACCCCGGCTGATCCCGGCGGTCCCCCGGGAACATCCGCGTCATCTCCTCGGCGTCGCCGTCCGGGACCCGGTGCACGCCCACCATCCGGTCGACGACCATGTTCTGGAAGCGGTGCAGCGGTTCCTCGAACCGGAAGCACAGGCGCCCGCCCCGGTAGGCGGGATTGCGGATGCCGTCCTGGACACGTTCGACGATCTCCAGGTCCTGACGGTTGACCAGGTCCCAGAACTTCTCCAGCTGGTCCAGCGCGGCGTCCCGGTCCGGATGCTCCAGGGAGTCGGGGTGGGCGAGGAGCACCGCGGTCTCGACGGTCCGGGCGGGCCCGACGGGGCGGTTGAACAGCACGAACGCGTGATTGGGCAGCACCACGAGCGCGGTGCTGGGGAACAGCCACACGAACCGCCCGCTGTCGGCGTCCTGCCCGGTGAGGCTGCGGACCGGGTCGAGCCCGTCCCAGCCGCCCGCGTCGGTGTTGCGGGACACCGGGGTGGTGCACATCCCGGTGTACATGCCGCGGCCCTGCCAGCGGTAGTGATCGGAGAACCGGGAGACCTTGCTGAGCTCGGGATGCACCCAGGGCAGGTGGTAGTACTCCATGAAGTTCTCGCCGACGAGCTTGTAGTTCGCCGCGACGTCGTAGGTGCGGCGGCGCTGCGGGAGCCACTGCTCGAGCCGGTAGGCGGCGAACCGCTGCGGCAGGTCCCCGAGGTGCGCGGCGAGCGGGCCGGGGTCCGCGTCGAGGCTGACGAACACCAGGAAGCCCCAGCTGTCGACCGCGACCGGCAGGAGGCCGTGGTCCGCGCGGTCGAAGGCCCGCGCCGGCGCGGTGTCGAAGACGGCCTCCTGACCGGCGGGGATGTCGGAGCCCTCGAACAGCGGCGTCCCCAGGCAGGCGCCGTCCAGGTCGTAGGCCCAGGCGTGGTACGGGCACCGGATCCGGTCGCCCCGCCCGACGTGCTCGGCGTCGGGCGGCAGCAGTGTGGCGGCCCGGTGGCGGCAGACGTTGTGGAACGCGCGCAGCTCGCCCGCCCGGTCGCGGGTGACGATCACCGAGCGACCGGCGACCTCGGCGACCAGGCAGGCGCCGGGGCCCGCGACGTCGGCGGTGCAGCCGACGGCGACCCAGCCGGTGGCGAAGACCCGCTCCTGCTCCAGCGCGTGGAACTCCGGGCTGGTGTAGGCGTCCGGCAGCAGCGTCGAGGCCGACTCGACCGGGCGTCGGGTGGCGGCGTAGAGCCCTTCCTCGGTGAACCTCGCGGGATCGACCGGACGGGCCGGCAGCGCCGCATACCCCGCGACGGCCGGGACGTCAGACATGGAAGGACCGCTCGAACGTCGGGTCCGTCAGCGCGCGGCGGGTGAGCGAGAACGCGTCGAGCGGGTGGGCCGGCGTCCGGTCCAGGGCGAGGTCCGCCAGCAGCCCGCCGATGAGGGCGGCGAACTTGTAGGCGTGTCCCGCGCCCACGGCGACCGCGATCTGCGGGTGGTCCGGGACCGTGTCGAGGACGAAGTCCTGGTCCGGCGGCACGGTGTAGAGGCAGGTCCTGGTGTAGAGCTCGGGGCCGCCGAAGCGCGGCAGGTGGTGCTCGACGAACCGGTCGTAGCGCTTGCGGCGGACCGGGTCCGGCTCGAAGGTGCGGTCGTCGCCGGTGGTCTCGGGCCCGCCCATGTGCTGGCCGAGCTTGGTGGCGACCTCGCCGTACACCGGGAAGCCGTAGAAGTTGTGCTCGCCGTGCCACATGAACACCGGGAACCGCGACGGGGAGAACTCGGCCAGGTGCGGGGTCGCGTAGTAGGTGACCTGCTCCTGGGTGACGGTCAGCGGCAGCCGTACCCCGCTGTCCCGCAGCACCTGGTTCGTCCAGGCGTCGGCGGCGACCACGACCCGGTCGGCCAGGTAGGTCCGGTCGTCGGTCTCCACCCGCACCCCGGCCCCGTCGGGGCGCACCGACCGGACCGCGGCGTGCGCCCGGACGGTCGCGCCGTGCGCCCGGGCGAGCGCGATGTGGACGGCGTTGGCACGCGCGGCGTCGACGATGCCGGACTCGGACTGGTAGAGCCCCACCTCGCCGCCGTCGAGCCGGAACTGGGGCCATCGGGCCGTCAGCCCGTCCGCGTCGAGGATCTCGTGGTCCACGCCGTGCCGGTCGAACACGGCGGTGTAGCCCTCGATGTTGCGGGTCCCGGAGTCGATGCCCCGGCGCGCCTCGCGGTCCTCGATGACCAGGCCCCCGGTGCGGGTCACCAGGGTCTGCTGCGACTCCTCCTCGACCTCCGCCCACGCCGCGTACGCCGGGCGGGCGAGGGCCGCGTAGTGCGCCTGGTGCTGCGCGAGCCGGATGATCCGGGAGTGGTCCTGGGAGGCGCCGCGGTCGTGACCGAGCGCGAACTGCTCCAGCCCCAGCACCCCGGGTCCGAGCTCCCGGGCCAGCCGGTACAGCGCGGCCGAGCCCAGCCCCCCGCAGCCGACGACGATCGCCTCGTACCTGTCCACGTTCGGCTCCTCCCGGGTGCTGCCGCGAAGTGTCGGATGCCGGGAACGTCCACGTCCATCGCAAGTTCGTACCGCTGACCTTGTACGTTCCTTTCATGATTGACCGGCGACTGAAGGTCCTCCGGGCGATCGCGCGGCACGGGACCGTCACGGCCGCGGCCGAGGTGTGCCGGCTGACGCCCTCGGCGGTGTCCCACCAGATGCAGGCGCTCGCCCGCGAGCTCGACGTCGTCCTGCTGGAACCGGTGGGACGGACGGTGCGGCTCACCTCCGCCGCCCACACCCTGCTGGAACACGCCGCGGGGCTCACCCTGGCCTGGGAGCGGGCGCAGGCCGACCTCGCCGCGCACCGCACCGGCGAGCTCACCGGCACGCTGCGGCTGTGCGGCTTCTCCACCGCCGCCGCCGTCGTCGCCCCGCGGGCCCTGCTCCGGCTCCGCGAGGAGCATCCCGAGCTGCAGCTGTACCTGCGCGAGGCCGAACCCGCCCGCGCGTTCGACCTGCTCGCCGCCGGGGACGTCGACATCGCCGTCGTCGTGGCCACCCCGGACATCCCTCCGCGATCCGACGCCGCCTTCGACCAGCACCTGCTCTACACCGAGCCCCTCGACATCCTCCTGGGCCCCGACCATCCGCTCGGCGGCCACGACGCCGTCGCCCTCGTCGACGTCGCCACCGATCCCTGGATCGTGGGGACGCCCGGGCGCACCTACCACCAGCTGGTCACGCTGGCCTGCACCAGCGCCGGGTTCGCGCCGGCGGTCGCCCACCACGCGGACGAGTGGGACACCGGCGCGGCGCTCGTCGCCGCCGGTTTCGGCGTCGCCCTGGTCCCCCGCCTCGCGGACCTGCCCGGCCGCCACGACACCCGCCGCGTCCCGATCAGCGGCACGCCCCTGCCGACCCGGCACATCCTCACCGCGGTCCGCGCCGGATCGGCGGATCATCCCGTCGTCGCGGCGGGGCTCGAGGCCCTCCGGCGGGTCTGCGCGACCGACCTCCCGGAGCTCAGCACCACCGACTGACTCGTCGACGGGACGAGAGGCGAGCCGCTTCGATTGACAATCGATATATAGTGATCGTTCATCGATCACTACTGACTCCGGGAAGGGACCTGGGATGAAAGTCTTCCTCCTCGCCTGCGCCGTCCTCCTCGTGCTGGCGATGGGGGCCGTCGGCATCGTCCACGGGGAGGCCGACGACTCGCCCGGCCTCCAGCTCCTGGGGGCCCTGTTCGTCATCGGCGGGATCGTCCTCGGGGTGAGGCTCGTCCGGCAGCGCCGTGAGCCCCGGCCTCCTCCCCCGCGCGGGCCCGTCTGATCGCATCCGGGTCGACCGGGGCCGCCGGGATGCGAGGATGACCGCGTGCAGGACGTTCGGGACAGGTACAACGTCGTCGTGACGGGCCGTCACGACGGGCGCGTGCTGGTGCTCGCCCACGGCTTCGGCTGCGACCAGCACATGTGGCGCCTCCTCGAGCCGCTCCTGTCCCGGACGTTCCGGATCGTGCTGTTCGACCTGATCGGCTCCGGCCGCTCGGACCCCTTCGCCTGGGACGAGGCCCGCTACTCGTCCCTCGACGGGTACGCCGAGGACCTGGCCGAGATCTGCCGGGACCTCGACCTGCGCGACGTGGTGCTCGTCGGGCACTCGGTCAGCGCCATGATCAGCGTGCTGGCCGCGCGCCTCGAACCCGAACGGGTCTCTGGCCTCGTCCTGATCACGCCCTCACCGCGGTACGTCGACGACGGCGACTACCGCGGCGGCTTCAGCCAGGAGGACATCGACGAGCTCCTCCAGTCCCTCGACGACAACTACCTGGGCTGGTCCACCTCGATGGCGCCGGTGATCATGGGCAACGCGGATCGTCCGCAGCTCGGCGAGGAGCTCACCAACAGCTTCTGCCGGATGAACCCGCGCATCGCACAGGTCTTCGCCCGCACCACCTTCCTCTCCGACAGCCGGGCAGACCTGGCCTCGGTCACGGTGCCGACCCTGGTCCTGCAGTGCCGCGAGGACGTCATCGCCCCGCAGGCGGTGGGCGCCTACGTGCACGACCGGATCGCGGGCAGCGAGCTGGTGACTCTCGACGCCACGGGCCACTGCCCCCAGCTCAGCGCCCCCGAGCGGACCGCGGAACCGATCCTGTCCTTCCTCGGAGCCCGGCCGTGACACGGGGATGACCCGGTCCGACGGTCCGGACCACCCGCCCGACCCGGAGGCCGACCCGGCGGGGCTCTACCAGAACGCCGCCTGCGGGCTGCTGTCCACGCTGCCCGACGGCACGATCACCACGGTCAACGCGACCCTCCTGACCTGGGTCGGCCGTGGCCGCGACGACCTCGTCGGACGGCACAGCTTCTCCGATCTGCTCACCGTCGGCGGCCGCATCCATCACGAGACCCACTTCGCGCCCCTGCTGCGGATGCAGGGCGCGGTCGGCGGCATGGCGCTGGAGCTGCGGACGCCCACCGGCAGGCTCCCCGTCCTGGTCTCCTCCACCATGGAGTACGACGCGCAGGACCGGCCGACCCGGATCCACGTCGCCGTCTTCGAGGCGAGCGACCGGCGCACCTACGAGCGCGAGCTCCTCGACGCCCGCCGGGCCGCCGACGTCGAGCGCGACCGCGTCCAACGCCTCGCGTCGACCCTGCAACGCACCCTGCTCCCCCCGCAGCTTCCCCGGATACGCGGAATCGACGCCGCCGCCTACTACCATCCGGCGTCGGTCGACGAGGTCGGCGGAGACTTCTACGACCTGTTCCGCCTGGCGGACGGCCGGTGGGGGCTGTTCCTGGGGGACGTGTGCGGCAAGGGCGCGGACGCCGCCGCGCTCACCTCGCTCGCCCGCTACACCCTGCGCTCCGCCGCGGCGGCGAACCCCGATCCCGTGACCGTGCTGCACAACCTCGACGCCGTCCTCACCCAGGAGCACGACCACCTCCACCCCGCCTTCTGCACCGTGATCTTCGGGGTCCTCACCCCCGGCAGCGGCTCCGCGTCGATCACCCTGGCCGGAGGCGGCCACCCCGCACCGCTGCTCCTGCGTTCCACCGGGTCCGCCGAGTTCGTCGACCTCGACGGCGGTCAGCTCGTCGGCGCCGTCGCGCGGCCGATCTTCGTGCGGGCCACCGTCGATCTCACCCCGGGCGACACCCTCCTGCTCTACACCGACGGCGTCATCGAGGCCCGCATCGACGAGGCCCGGAACCGCTACGACGAAGCCGGACTGCTCCGGTTCGCCTCCACCCTCGCCCCCGCCACCGCTCCCGACGCGATCACCGCCACCGCCGCCCTGCTGGCCGGGTTCGGGGACGGGCTCGACGACGACACGGCGCTGCTCGCGATCGGGGCACCGGGCCGGGCACCCGGGCCCGCTGCCCGACGCCCGGGGTGACGGTCGGGAGGGACAGCGGCAGCGCCGGACGTTGTCCCGGCGGGACAGCCCCTCCCCGGCGCGCCCGGACTACCGTCCGGAACCGAGGGCGGACGTCCCGATCCGCAGCGCACCCACGAGGAGGACACCGCCATGGCTGATCCAGCGCGGACCGGAGGAGCCCTCGGCATGGTCGAGACCAAGGGGCTCGTCGGGGCGATCGAGGCCGCCGACGCCATGGTCAAGTCCGCCAACGTGCAGGTGGAGGGGTACCGGACGCTCCGCAACGGCCAGGTCTCCGTCCTCGTGCGCGGGGACGTCGGCGCGGTCAAGGCCGCGGTCGACGCCGGCAGCGCGGCGGCGGCGCGGGTGGGCGAGCTCTACGTCAGCCACGTGATCCCGCGCCCCCACGGCGAGACCGAGGACGTCATCGGCGAGGCCGTCACCCCGATCACCGGCTGAGCGGCGCGGCGCCCACTATCCGGTCCCGGTCTCCTCCGCCGGCTCGTCGGCCGCCCCCTCGTTGACCTGGAGCAGCCGCAGCGCGAAGTCCGCGCGCATCCGGTCCTCGTGCCGGCTCAGGTCGAGCCCGGTGAGCTGGCGGATCCGCTCCAGGCGGTAGCGGAGCGTCTTGTGGTGGACGAAGAGCCGTTCGGACGCGACGCGCTGGGAGCAGTCCGCGTCGAAGAACGCGCGGAGGGTCCGGATCAGGGCGCCGTCGTTGTTCTTGTCGTAGGCCACGAGGGGCCCGGTGACCTCCTCGATGAAGGTCTGCAGGTCCGGGTCGTCGCCCGAGCCCAGGAGCAGGCGCACGATGCCGAGCTCCTCGTAGAGGAAGACGTTCTCCCCACCGAGCCTGCGTGCGGCGGACAGCGCCGTCTGGGCCTCGTTCCACGCGGTCGGCAGCTCGATGACGTCGTGGTGCTCGCGGCTGATGCCCCAGGTGAGCCGGAGCCCCGGCCGTTCCTGGTGGACGGCGGCGGAGAAGGCGCTCACCAGGTCCTTGGCCGCCGCCCGGTCGTGGTCCGCCGCGACCGCCACCAGCAGGTCGCCGCGGAGGCTGGCCAGGGCGAGCCCGCGGCGCTCGTCGAGCCGGCGGACGGTGTGCAGGACCTGACGACGGACCCGGTCCGTCTGCGAGGTGTCCCAACCCCCCGCCACCGCGAGTTCCTCGACGTTCTCGATCCGGCCGTGCACCACCCTCAGCGCACCGCTCAGGCTGACGTTCAGCTGCTGGGCCCGGCTGCGGGCGGCGAGCCGATGTTCCACGGGACCCTGGAGCAGATCCCAGAGGACCTGTTCGATCGCCTCGGAGCGGGCGCGGCTGGCGGCGCGCTGGCGCAGCAGGGCGAGGGAGCACGCCATGGCGACCTGACCTGCCACGACGTCCATCATCTCGTCGGACTGGGTGGACTGCAGGAGCATCACGTGGCCGATGCGGTCGCCGTCGGCGTACACGGGCCGGATCCACCGGGCCGGGTCGGGCCGGGTGGCGCGCCCCCGCGTGCCCGCCGGGACGGCGGGCATGACCGGCGGGAGCGACGACAGCAGCCGGCCCCCGCTGTGGGAGGCGAGCAGCGCGCCGTCCGGGCCGTAGACGCCGATCTCGCAGTCCATCTCGGCCGCGACGGCGCGGGCGATGGCGGGGAGCCCGCCGCCCTCGATGACGGTGGTGAGCAGGCTCTGCTGCAGCCGCGAGGACCGGGCGAGCACCGCGACCTGTTGCTGGAGCGCATCGCGGGCCCGCTCGGCCTCGACCGTGGAGGCGGCCTGCTCGTCGTAGAGCCGGGCGTTGTCGATCGCGATCGTGGCGAAGTCCGCCAGGGTCACCATCAGGGCGACGTCCCTGTCGGTGAAGATCGACTGTCTGCGCCGCCAGACCTCGAGGACCCCGATGAACTCCCCCTGCAGGCGCAGCGGGACCGCCAGGGCGGACCGCGTCTCCTCCTTCGCCGCGAGCGACATGAAGTCCTGGCTGATGGTCTCGTCGTCGAGGTAGGAGTCCACCTTCGCGGGTTCGCCGGTGAGGAAGACCAGCCCGGCGAGGCCCTGGCCGCGGTGCATCCGCAGCCGGGCGGTCTCGGCGGCCCGGTTGCCGACGCAGGACCGCATCCGGACCACGTCGTCCTCGCGGAGCATGACGCCGCAGATGTCGGAGTCGAGCAGCCGCAGGGTGCGCTCGGCGATGAGGAGCAGGACCTGGTCCACGTCGCGGACGGAGAGGAGCTGGCGCACGAGGTCCCGGAAGACCCCCGCCTCGGCGGCGGCCCCGTCCGCCTCGCCCGTGACCGTCTGCCCCGCGAGGGACAGGGAGAGCCAGACACAGGCCTGCCGGAGGAGTTGCCGCGTGTCGGGTTCGAGCCCGACCCCGGGGTCCCAGCACAGGACCACCCGGCCGGAGTCCGCGGCGATGAGGCCGCGCCGGTCGATGACCGCGGCCGTCGACGGCGGGCCGTTCGGGGGCAGTCCCGCCAGGCCCGTCCCCGCGCCGCCGAGGACCGTCCAGCGCTGCTCGGACCAGGACGCGACCGTCACGGGGGTACCGACGAGCAGGGAGGTCCGCGCGGCGAGATCGTCCGCGGCGGCCGCGAGATCCGTCGGGAGGGTCTGCAGGAGCGCGGCCAGGCGGCCGAGGTGGCGTGCGGAGTGGCGGGCGCCGGTCGATCCCGCCGCGGTCGACACTCCCGGGGTCCCGCCCACTGCTGCGCCCTCCCGTTCGGCGAGTGTCATCCGAGCACCTCCGCCGTGACCTAGAACGCAATCAAGGACTTGAGCGTACGGCGCTCGGCCATCCGCCGGTATGCGTCGGGCGCGCCGTCGAGCGGCACCGTCTCCGACGCCACGACGGTCGGATCGACGGCTCCGCTGCGCACCAGTGCGAGGAGCGCCTCGCCGTCGCGCATGAGATCGCCGATGGCGAACCGCAGGGTGAGCTCGTCGGCGAACGCGCGGCCGACGGGCATCGGCCACGCGGGGTCGGCGTGCACGCCGACCGAGACGATCACGCCACGCCGGCGGACCAGCGCGAAGGCCGTGTCCAGGCCAGGCGGGCCGCCGATCGCGTCGATGACGGCGTCGGCTCCGCGTCCCTCCGTGAGGTGCTCGACCACCTCCCTCGCCCGGTCGGGATCGGTCCCCACGGCCCCCTCGGAGACCGCGAGGCCACGCCGGTCCGCCACCGGTTCGACGACCACGACGATCCCCGCGCCGCAGGCCTGCGCCACCAGGCTGGCCAGCTGCCCCACCGGCCCCCCGCCGACGACGACGACGGTGTCGCCGGGTTGCAGCTCGGCGCGCCGGACCGCCGCGTAGCCGGTGGCCAGCGTGTCACCCAGGAACACCGCGGCGTCGAGGCCCACTCCGGCGGGGACCGGGCGCAGCACCGTGTCGGCGAACGGCACCCGCACGAGCTCTGCCTGCGCTCCGGCGAGGGCCGGCCCGAACGAGGCCCCGGTGCCGAAGAAGCGCCGCCGCGGGCATTCCCAGTGGTCCCCGCGGCGGCACCACCAGCACGTCCCGCAGGCGGTGAAGTCCGCGCCGACGACCAGGTCGCCGAGCGCATGTCCCTGTACGGCCGGCCCGACCTCGGCGATCTCGCCGACGAACTCGTGGCCGAGCACGGTGCCGAGCGGCACGTGCTCGGCATGCGCGACGGTGTGCAGGTCGGTCCCGCACACCGCGGCCCGGCGGACCCGGACGACGGCGTCGCCCGGATCGCTGATCAGCGGTTCCGCGACCGACGCCACGCGCACCTCGCCGCGGCCGGTGAACAGCACCGCCCTCATCGCCGGTGCCCCGGGGCGCAGCAGGTGACGCCGACGCCGGTCATGACGCCGGGGCGAGCTCGGCCAGGCGCTCGCGGATCCGGTCGGCGGCCTGCCGCAGCGCGGCGAGCTCGTCGGGCCGCAGGTCGAGCTCGACGATCTCCTGCACCCCGTGCCGGCCGAGCCGGGCGGGGAGCCCGACGTAGACGTCGCGGATCCCGTAGCGGCCGTCCGCGAGCACGGCGGCCGGCATGATCTCGCCCGTGTCGGCGGCCATGGCCAGCACCATCCGGGCCGCGGACATGCCGGGGGCCATGAAGGCGCTCCCGGACCTCAGCAGGCCGACGACCTCGCCGCCGGATCCCCGCGCCCGGCCGACGACCGCCTCGATCTCCGCCGCGGGGACGACGTCGGCGAGGGGCCGCCCACCCGTCGTGGCCTGGGAGAGCGGGATGACCATCTCCTCGCCGTGGCTGCCCAGCGCCCAGGCCCGGATGCGGTCGGCCCGCACCGCGCCGGACAGGGCGGCGAGGGCCTGGAACCGCGCCGTGTCGAGGACCCCGGCCATGCCGACGACGCGCTCGGACGGGAAGCCCGAGGCCTGCCACGCGTGCTGGGTCATCTCGTCGAGCGGGTTGGTGACCACCACGATCACGGCGCGCGGGGACGTGGCCGCGACCCGGCGGGCGATGTCACCGACGATCGCGGCGTTCGTGCTGATCAGGTCCGAGCGGCTCATGCCCGGCTGCCGGGCGCGGCCCGCGGTGATGACCACGTAGTCGGCGGGGCCGGCGGCCTCCACCGTCCCGACACCGCGGACCCGGGTGGCGAACCCGCTCAGGGCGGCGGTGTGGGTCAGGTCGAGCGCGATCCCCGCGGCCCGGCCCTCGTCGATGTCGACGAGGGCGACCTCGTCGAACACGTCGGCGTCCGCCAGCCGCATCGCCGCGATCATGCCGACGTGACCGGCACCCACGACGACGACCCGGCCGGGCCTCGTCGCCGGCCGCCCCGATCGCCCGGCGTCCGGCCGGACCT
>JAOZVV010000039.1 GCA_025869365.1 Pseudonocardia sp. | reverse complement strand
ACAAGATCGGACTCTATCGAAAGATCACCTAACGAACTGCGGCTGGAGTACTAGGCATTGTGCTGACGCGGTCCCGCGGGGTCTGCCGCACAGTCGTTCGTCAGCACCGAGCTCGACCCACCACCGCTCGACCCACCACTCGACCCACCGCCACTCGACTCACCGCCGAATCGACCCCGGAGGCCCTGTCCATGACCGCCACCGCCGACGTGTCCCACCTCCGCCAGGTCCTCGACGACGCCGTCGTCGACGACCGCGAGGCCGGGGTCCACCGCGCCAACCGCCGCATCTTCACCGACGACGAGGTCTTCGAGCTGGAGATGCGGCACATCTTCGAGGGCAACTGGATCTACCTCGCGCACGACAGCCAGATCCCGAGCCCCGGTGACTACTTCACCACCACCATCGGCCGCCAGCCCGTCGTCATCACGCGGGGCAGGGACGGCGAGCTCCACTGCCTGATCAACGCCTGCGCCCACCGCGGCGCGATGCTGTGCCGGCGCAAGACCGACAACCGGCCCACGCTGACCTGCCCGTTCCACGGCTGGACCTTCCGCAACGACGGCACCCTGCTCAAGGTCAAGGACCCGGACGGCGCCGGCTACCCGGACACGTTCGACAAGGACGGCTCGCACAACCTGACCAGGGTCGCGAGGTTCGGGTCCTACCGCGGGTTCCTCTTCGGCAGCCTCAACCCGGACGTCACGTCGATCGAGGAGCACCTGGGCGACAGCACCAAGGTGATCGACATGCTCGTCGACCAGTCCCCCGAGGGTCTGGAGGTGCTGCGCGGCAGCTCGACCTACACCTTCGACGGCAACTGGAAGGTCCAGGCGGAGAACGGCGCCGACGGCTACCACGTCTCGGCGGTGCACTGGAACTACGCCGCCACCACCTCCCGCCGCGGCACCGGGGAGTCGGCGAACTCCACCAAGGCGCTCGACGCGGGCGGCTGGGGCAAGTCCGGCGGCGGCTACTGGTCCTACCCCAACGGCCACCTGTGCCTGTGGACCTGGGCCGCGAACCCGCAGGACCGCCCGCTCTGGGACAGGATGGACGAGCTCAAGGAGGAGTTCGGGGACGCCAAGGGCGAGTTCATGGTCAAGGGCAGCCGCAACCTGTGCCTCTACCCGAACGTCTACCTGATGGACCAGTTCTCCACCCAGATCCGGCACTTCCGGCCGATCGCGCCGGACCGGACCGAGGTGACGATCTACTGCATCGCGCCGAAGGGCGAGAGCGCCGCGGCGCGGTCGCACCGGATCCGGCAGTACGAGGACTTCTTCAACGCCTCCGGCATGGCCACCCCGGACGACCTGGAGGAGTTCCGCTCCTGCCAGCTCACCTTCCGCGCCACCGCCGCCCCGTGGAACGACATGAGCCGCGGCTCCGAGCACTGGCTGAGCGGCCCGGACGAGGTCGCGACATCACTCGACATGGACGGCGTGATCTCCGCGGGGATGCGCAACGAGGACGAGGGCCTGTTCCCCGTCCAACACGGCTACTGGCAGCAGACCCTGCTCGCCGGGCTGGAGAAGGAGGGTCGGGTGTGACCACCACGCAGAGGTCCGGCACCGACAAGTCAGGCACCGGGAAGCCCGGCACGATCATCACGCAGAACGCGATCGAGCAGTTCCTCTACCGCGAGGCCCGCTACCTCGACGACCGCGAGTTCGAGAAGTGGCTGGAGTGCTACGCGGACGACGTCGTCTACTGGATGCCCTCCTGGGGCGACGACGACAGGCTCACCGAGGACCCGCAGCGCGACATCTCGCTGATCTACTACGACAACAAGGGCGGGCTGGAGGACCGGGTCTTCCGGATCCGCACCGAGCGCTCGTCCGCGACCTCGCTGCCGGAGCCGCGGACCAGCCACAACATCAGCAACGTCGAGGTGATCGAGCGCCGCGGCGACCTGGTGGACGTCCGGTTCAACTGGCACACCATGTACTTCCGGTACAACACCGTGGACCCGTACTACGGCACGTCGTTCTACACGATCGACTTCTCCGGGGCCCTGTCCGGTTCCGGGGGCCCGCTGATCCGGCGCAAGACCGTGGTGCTGAAGAACGACTACATCCACCACGTGGTCGACGTCTACCACTTCTGAGGAGGGCTGCATCCATGGTCGGCTCCGCAAGCACCGCCTCCGGCACGTCCCGCAGTGCCATCTCCCATGCCGTCCCCCACACCGCCTCCCACACCGCCTCCCACGCCGTCGCCCTGGCCTTCGAGGACGGCGTCACCAAGTTCATCACCTGCGCCGAGGACCAGACCGTCACCGACGCGTCCTACCGGGCACGGATCAACATCCCGATGGACTGCCGCGACGGGGTCTGCGGGACCTGCAAGGCCTTCTGCGAGTCCGGCGAGTTCGACGGCGGCAGCTACGTGGAGGACGCCCTTTCCCCGGACGAGGAGTCGCAGGGCTACGTCCTCGCCTGTCAGGTCCGGCCGAGGACCGACCTCGTCCTGCAGATCGCCTCGACCTCGGCGGTCGCGAAGACCGGCGCGGCGACCCACCGCGGCACCGTGACCGGCCTGGACCGGCTCTCGTCCACGACCGTCGCGCTGACGATCGACATCACCGACCGGGACGGGCTCGTCTTCCTGCCGGGTCAGTACGTCAACATCGCGGTCCCGGGCACGGACGAGTCCCGGTCCTACTCCTTCAGCAACGGTCCGACCGACGACCCGCTCACCTTCCTGGTCAAGCTCACCGACGGCGGCGTCATGTCGACGTGGCTCAGCGAGCGGGCGGAGATCGGCGACGACGTGACCTTCACCGGCCCGCACGGCTCGTTCTTCCTGCGGGACTCCGCTCCGGGCAGCGAGTCGGACGCACCCCTGTTGCTGCTCGCCGGGGGCACGGGGCTGGCGCCGATCCTGTCGATCCTGCGCACGCTGGACGCGCAGGGCAGCGGGCGCCCGGTGCACCTGCTCTACGGCGCGACCACCGACTCCGACGTCGTGGAGATCGAGACGATCGAGCGCCTGGCGTCGAGCATCGACGGCCTGACGTGGGACTACTGCGTCGCGGACAAGCAGAGCACGGCGAGGAACCAGGGCTACGTCACCGCGCTGATCACCGAGGAGCACCTGCACGGCGGGGACACCGCGGTCTACCTGTGCGGCCCGCCCCCGATGGTCGACGCGGTCCGCGCACACTTCACCGACCGCGGGCTCACCCCCAGCGGCTTCTTCTACGAGAAGTTCGCGCTGGCCGGGGCGCCCAGGCCGACCGAGAGGCCAGCCGGGGCCGCGGTCGAGGAGCCGGCGGAGGTGACCGTCGTCGGGGAGACCCCGGTCCCCCTCGCCGATGAGGACGCGCTGCCGGTGCCGGCGGGCGAGGGCCGCGAGGTCGTCGGCCAGGCCCTGCTGCCCGGCGTCGAGCTCCCCGTCCTGGAGAGCAGGCCGGGGCGCTCGGCCGACACCGGGCGCGGGCTCTGCGGTCAGGAGATCTTCGCCGCGGACGGGGCGGCGGGCGACGTCCTGCCCGTCGACGTCGACGAGGAGCTGATCGTGGCAGGGGGCCGCGCGGTGACCGGTCAGGACCTGTTCCCGGCCGCGCACCTCGCGCCGCTGCACGAGCCCGCCACACCGGCCCCGCCCGGGGTGGTCGCCGCCGACGGGTACGAGATCGGCGAGGAACACCCGTCGGTCCACGAGTCGGACGCGATCTTCGAGGCCCGCCGGGCCCTGGAGCTCGGCGCGCTGGAGCTCGTGGTCGGCAGGCTGACCGACGGCCAGATCACCGCGTACCGGGGGTTGGCCGAGGCCACCGTGCCGTACGTGGACGGCGACCGGTTCGTCGACGCCGCGGGCTACACCGAGACCAACGCGGCGTTCCACGACCACCTGTTCGCCCTCACCGGCAACGAGCACCTCTCCCAGGCCTACCGGTCCCTCGGGGTGAAGGGGCACATGGAGGTGTCGCTGCGCACCGCCACCTGGTGCGATCCGCGGTGCGCCCAGGACCACCTGGACATCGTCGACGCCCTGGAGGCCGGGGACCGGGAGACCGCGCGGCGGCTGTTCACCGAGCACGCCGACCGCTCCAAGGCCACGACGCGGCGGGCGATGGCCGAGAACGCCGCCGCCCGGCGCCCGCGCTTCGTCACCCCCGGCCGCTTCGACCGCACGGTCGTCGTGGTCACCGGGGCGGCGCAGGGCATCGGTCGGACCGTGGCCGAGCGGGCCGCGGCCGAGGGGGGGCTGCTGGTGCTCGTCGACCGGTCGCCGCTGGTCCACGAGGTGGCCGACGGCCTGCTCGCGGACGGGGCCAAGGCCCTGGCGATCGAGGCGGACCTGGAGTCCTGCGCCGGTGCCGAGGCCGCGGTGCGCGAGGCGCTCGGCTGGCAGGGCCAGGTGGACGTACTGATCAACAACGTGGGCGGCGCGATCACCTTCAAGCCGTTCACCGAGTTCACCGCGGCCGAGATCGACGCGGAGATCACCCGGTCGCTGCTGCCGACGCTCTACTGCTGCCGGTGGGTGCTGCCGTCCATGGTCGAGCGCCACGGGGGCGTGATCGTCAACGTCTCCTCCGCGGCCACCCGCGGGATCCACCGGATCCCGTACTCCGCGGCCAAGGGCGGGATCAACGCCCTGACGGCGTCGCTCGCCGTCGAGTACGCCGAGCACGGCATCCGGGTCGTCGCCACCGCCCCGGGGGGCACCGAGGCGCCGCCGCGGAGGATCTCGCGCGGCACGCCGGAAGCCCGCACCGAGCAGGAGAAGGCCTGGTTCCAGGCGCACGTCGACCAGACGCTGCGGTCCTCGCTCCTGGGCCGCTACGGCACCCTCGACGAGCAGGCCGCCGCGATCCTGTTCCTCGCCTCGGACGAGGCCTCCTACATCACCGGGAGCGTGCTGGCGGTCGGTGGCGGCGACCTGGGCTGACCGGGGCTCTACGGTGGCGCGATGACGAACGACGCCGCCGTGGGCGCACCCCGCGTCGTCGGGCAGGCCGCGGAGGCCCGGACGCTCGACGCCGCGCTCGACGCGGCGGCGGGCGGCACACCGCAGGTCGTCGTGGTCGAGGGGGTCCCGGGCGTCGGCAAGACGACGCTGCTCGACCGCTTCCGGGACCGCCATCCCGGGCTCGACGTCGTCGCGGTCGCCGGGTTCCCGTGGGAGTCCGGGAACCCCGGGGCGCTCGCACGCCGGATCGCGGGCGCGCGCGGCGCCGCGCTGCGACCGGATCCGGTGGACGCGGTCGACCCCGGCGGCTGGGGCCGCGCCTTCGCCGCGGACTGGGAGGCGGCGGGCGCCGCGTCGGTGCTCGCCCTGGTCCTCGACGACGCCGACGCCGCGGACCCGGCGTCGATGCAGGCGGTCGTCTCGGCGGTGTCCGCACTGCGCGAGTCCCGGTTCCTCCTGGTGCTGACCGTCCGGGTCGGCCCGGAGGCCGGCTACCGGCCGGACACCCGCGACGCCCTCGACCGGCTCCCGGGCCGGCGGGTCCGGCTGGCACCGCTGTCCCCGGAGCAGACCCGCCTGTTCGCCGCGCGGGTCGCCGGTATCGACCTGCCGGTGCCCGTCGCCCGCCGGCTCCGCGACCACACCGAGGGCGTCCCCCGGTACCTGCTGGAGATCCTGCGGGACTCCCCGCCGATCCGCTGGACGGACTGGCAGACGCGGCTCCCGGCGCCGACCTCGGTGCAGCAGCGCGTCCAGGCCGCCCTCGACGCCTGTTCCCCGCCGGCGCGGTCGCTGGTCGAGGCCGCGGCCGTGCTCGGGGACAGCCCGAACCTCGCCGACGCCAGCGCGCTCGGGGCGGTCCCGGACCCGGTCGCCGCGCTCGACGAGGCCTTCGCCGCGGGCCTCCTCGCCCCCGCCGCGGGCCACGGCCTCGACACGCTCACCTTCCCCGGCCGGTTCGTCCGCGGCGCCGTGCACGCCGCCCTGCGCCCCGGCCGCCGCCACGACCTCCACCGGCGCGCCGCCGCGGTCGTCGGCGATGAGACCGAACGGCTCCGCCACCTCGTCGAGGCCGCCCCGCTGCCCGATCCCGGCCTTGCGGACCAGCTGCTCGAGCTGGCCGGGCGCAAGGCCGACGAGGGCGCGTGGGCCGTGGTCGCGGGCGCCCTGATCGACGCGAGCCGGATCAGCCCGGACCGCACGGAGCGCGAGGACCGGCTGATCCAGGCCATCGACGCCCTCGCCGGCGCCGGGCTGCTCGGCCAGGCGGGCGACGCGCTCCCCGATGTCGAGGCGCTCCCCTCCGGGCCGCGCCGGGACGCGGTCCTCGCCTACGTGGCGATCCAGCGCGGCCGCCGCGCCGAGGCCGCGTCCTACCTCGCGAGCGCCTGGCGCAGCCGCGGCACCGACCGCGACGCGGCCGCCGTCGTCTGCCAGCGCCACGTCCTGCACGCCCTGGCCGACTGGGACGGCGACGGGCTCGTCCGCTGGGCGGGCAGGGCTATCGAGCACGCGGCGCCGGGTGCCCCGGCCGCCGTGGAGACCCGCGCGATCGTCGGGCTCGGCCACGCCGCCCGGGGCGAACCCGAGGCGGCGTTCACGGCCTACCGGCACGCGATCGACGAGAGCGGCGCGGGGCCGCAGCACCAGCGGGCGCGCATGGGCCTGGGCTGGCTGCTGCTCGCCCAGGACGAGCCCGAGGCGGCGCGCCGCGAGCTCGAGTACGCCGGATCGAGCCTGCGGCACTCCGGATCCCACCGGATCTCGCTGTGGGCACTGGTCTGGCTCGCGCGCAGCCGCTTCGCCCTCGGCGACTGGTCCGGGGCGCTGCAGAACGTCGACCAGGCGCAGCTGCTCCTCGCGGCCACCGACCTCGACCTGCTCCGGCCGCTGGTCCACTGGACCGGTGCGCAGATCCACGCACTGCGCGGCGAGCCGGACGCGGCCGCCCGCCACCTCGAGCTCGGCGACGCCGCCGAGCACGACTACACCGTGATGACGCTGCCGGCGCTGATGGCCCGCGCCCACGTCGCCGAGGCGGTCTCGGACTACGACGCCGTCGTCCGCCACCTCGCCCCGCTGGCGACGCGGACGCCCCGCGGCGGCATCGACGAACCCGGTTTCTGGGCCTGGCACGACCTCTACGCCAACGCCCTCGTCGTCACCGACCGCCTCGCCGAGGCGGACCGGTTCCTCGCGCCCCTGGAGGAGACCGTCCGGCGGCGCGGGCACCGGTCCGCCGCCGCCCGGCTCGGCTACGTGCGGGGCCGGCTGCTCGGCGCGCGGGGCGACACGGACGCCGCCGTCGAGGCCTTCCTGGCCGCCCGCTCCCGGCTCGAGGACCTCCCGCTGCCGTACGAGAAGGCCCGCGTCGACTACGCCCACGGGATCACCCTGCGCCGGGCCGGCCGACGGCGGGACGCCACCGCGGTGCTCACCACCGCCCGCCAGGGGTTCGCGGCGCTCGGCGCGCGGGTCTACGTCGAGCGGTGCGACCGCGAGCTCAAGACCGGACGCGTCGGGTCCAAGGTGCTCGACGGCGACCTCGACGCCCTCACCCAGCAGGAACGCACGGTCGCCGGGCTCGTCGTCCGCGGACTCACCAACAAGGAGGTCGCGGCTGAGATGCTGCTCTCGGTCAAGACGGTGCAGCACCATCTCACCCGCACCTACTCCAAGCTCGGCGTCCGTTCCCGGATCCAGCTCGCCGCGCACTTCCCACGCCCCTCCCAGCACTAGGAGACCCCGTGTCCCCCACCATCGCGCTGACCCGGCCCGCCCCGGATCCGGCCCTGCCCCTCCTGCTGCTCGGACCGTCGCTCGGCACCTCCGCGGACACGCTCTGGGGTGGCTGTTTCCCCGCGCTGGCCCCGGTGTTCGACATCGTCGCCTGGGACCTGCCGGGGCACGGGGCGAGTGGCGCGTCCGCCGGGCCGTTCGGCGTGGCGGACCTGGCCGAGATGGTGTTCGCGGCGGCCGAGCCGGTGCTGGCGGACCGTGCCGACAGCCGCTTCCACTACGCCGGTGACTCCCTCGGCGGCGCGGTCGGCCTGCAGCTGCTGCTCGACCCGCGGATCCACGTCACCGCGGCCACGCTGCTCTGCACCGGAGCGAGGATCGGTGAGCCGTCCGCCTGGGAGGAGCGGGCCGCACTCGTCGACGCGGAGGGCACGGGCGCCGTCGTCGAGGGCTCGCGGCAGCGCTGGTTCGGCCCGGGCTTCACCGACCGGGAGCCGGCCGTCGCGACCGCTCTCCTCGACGCGCTCCGGGCCGCGGACCCGACCGAGTACGGGCGCGCGTGCCGGGCCCTGGCCGGGTTCGACGTGCGGCACCGGCTCGGGGAGATCACCGCACCGGTGGTCACGGTCGCCGGCCGGGAGGACCGGCCCACGCCGGTGAGCTCGCTGCGCGAGATCGCGGACTCCGTGGTGAACGGGCGGCTCGTCGTGCTCGACGGCGTCGCGCACCTCGCGCCGGCGGAGGCGCCCTCCGCCGTCAGCGACCTCCTGATCGCCCACCACGGCCGGGCCGCCGAGTGAACGGCGGCCTCGCGACGTCGGGGCCCCGGACCCCAGCGGATGATCCCGTCCGCCGCTAACCTGACGGCGATACCCGTGTCCTGAGGAGCCGTGTGGCCGAGTCGATGCCTCCCATCACGCTGCCCGTGCCCCGGGCCGCCACGACGTCGCAGCCCGTGCGGGTGCTGCTGGTCGAGGACGACGACGCCGACGCGCTGCTGGTGTCCGAGCTGTTCACCGACGTCGGGGACATCCGCGACGTCGTGCACGTGCACAGCCTCGGCGAGGCCCTCCCCCGGCTCGCCGGGGCGGACTGCGTCCTGCTGGACATGAACCTGCCGGACGCCATCGGCCTCGACGGGCTCGCCCGGCTGCTCGCCGTCGAGGACCATCCGGCGATCGTCGTCCTGACCGGGGACATCGACGAGACCCGCGGGCGCGCCGCGGTGGCGGCCGGCGCCGAGGACTACCTGATCAAGGGCCGGGTCGACGGGCAGCTGCTGACCCGCGCCGTGCACTACGCGGTGGAGCGCCGCCACGCCGAGCACCTCACCCGCCAGCTCCACCAGGCCCGCGCCCACGAGCGGGAGAACCGGCGGCTGGGTCGCGGCCTGCTCCCCACCGCCCTGCTGCGGGACCCCGCGCTCACGCTGACCACCCGGTACCAGCCCGGTGAACGTCAGCTGCTGCTCGGCGGGGACTTCTACGACGCCATCGAGGCCGCCGACGGCACCGTGCACGTGATCATCGGGGACGTCAGCGGGCACGGTCCGGACGAGGCCGCCGTCGGTGTCAGCCTCCGCATCGCCTGGCGCACCCTCATCCTCGCCGGCATGCCGGCCCCGCACGTGCTCCCACTGCTGGACCAGGTCCTGGTCACCGAACGGCACGACCCCACCCTCTTCACCACCGTCGCGATGATCTCCGTGGCGGCGGACCGCAGCCACATCGCCGTCTACCTCGCCGGGCACCCGCCGCCGCTGCTCCTGGACGGGACCACGCCCCGCCCGCTGCCGGACCACGCCCTCGGGATGCCCCTCGGCGTCCGGCTCGGCACGACCTGGCCCGCGGTCGAGGTCCCCCTCCCCGCGGACTGGGCCCTGCTGCTCTACACCGACGGGCTCATCGAGGCCCGCGACGCCGCGGGCGAGGTCCTCTGGATCGACGGCCTCCTCGATCTCCTCACCCCCCAGCTCGCCGCGGCCGGGCCCGCCTGGCACACCCGGCCCAGCCACACGCTCGACGCCCTGCTCACCGCCGTCGACGCCCGGGCACCGCTGCGCGGGGACGACCTCGCCATCGCCCTCCTCACCCACGTGCCCGCCCTACGCCCCGTTCCTGGGCACGCCGTTCCGGTGCACGCCGTCCCGATGCCCCCGACCGTCCCCCCAGGCCCTGTTCCTGCGCGAGGTTTGCCTCGGGCGTCGGGCGGGCAACCGTCCACCGTCGAGCAGTTCGGGGGGGCCGGTGAGGACGACACAGCGACGGCAGCCGAGGCACTGCCCGGCACGGAGGTGACGACCCGCGTGCAGCACAGCTACGACGCGAGTCCCGCGTCCTGCGGACAGGTCCGCCGGGACCTCTCGGCGTGCCTCGCCGCCTGGGGGGTCGACGACGACACCGCGGAGGTCGCCGTCCTCGTCGCGAACGAGCTCGCCAGCAACGCCGTCGACCACGCCCGGACCCCGTTCACGCTGACCATCTCGCTGTTGTCCGGGACGCTGCGGCTCGAGCTGGCCGACGGGTCCTCGGCCGAGCCCGAGCTTCGTGCCCACGACGTGGCCGCCGTCCGGGGCCGAGGCCTGCAAATGGTGGACGCCCTGTCCTCCACCTGGGCGTTCCATCATCACGGAACGGGCAAGACCGTGGTCGCCGACATCGCCGTCGGCCCCAACCTCGTGTATCCGTAGGGGCGAGCATCCGGCGCCCGCAGCCGACCGATCCCCAGCGCCCGGCTCCGCGGCAGGACGAAAGAGCACCACGCCATGAACGATCACCAGATTCCCGACCTCGAGGGGTCCGGCCTCGCCCCGCTGCACCTGTCCGCCCGGGAGATCCACGACGGCGTCCTCGTGATCACCGTCCGCGGGGAGCTCGACAGCGCGACCGCGCCGCAGGTGACCGAGTACCTGCGGCAGGTGACCTCCCCGAGCGTCATCGCCCTCGCCCTGGACCTGTCCGAGGTCACCTTCCTGGCGTCGAGCGGGATCCAGATGCTCGTCACCGCGCTCCGGGACGACAGCGGCGTCGACGGCGCGCTCCATCTCGTCGCCCCCAGCCCAGCCGTCCGGCGGATCCTGACGCTGCTGGGCATGGACCGGGTCTTCACCAGCCACGCGAGCAGCGACGAGCTGCTCCGGGCGGTGCTGACCTAGCCGTACCGCCCGGAGAGGTCGGTCGACCGGGCGATGGGTGGTCGACCGCCCGGGGCGGTGTGGCGTCGCGGCCGGCGCCGACCCGCCGCGCCTAACGGCCACGGGTGACCGCGGCGAGGATCTCCGCCAGCGCCCCCTCCGCGAGCGCCCGCATCTCGTCGTCCGTCCGGTCCTGGATCGGATGGGGGACGAAGACCGAGGGCACTTCGCGGTAGCCCAGCGCCTTCGCCTGGGAGGCCGCGGCCACGACGAACTCCGTGGACGCGAGGAAGGCCGCGATGACGCCCCGGCCTTCGAGGGCGGCGAAGTCGTGCACACTGCACGACGTGCACGAGCCTCAATCGGCGAGGGCCTCGATCACCACGTCGCAGTGTGTCGTGATCTCCCGCCGCAGGTCCGGGGGCATCGGCTTGGTGAAGGTCGGCTTGGCGTAGCGGCGCACCGCGATCCCGCGCTCGGAGAGCAGCTCCTCGAGCCGGTCCAGGAAGACGTCCCCGCGGGTCTTGGAGATGTCCAGCAGGCCGACGCGGAGGCCGTCGAGGGACTCGGGCCGTTCCAGCGCGACGCGGGAGTCCGGGGCCCGCTCGTCCGTCGGGTCCAGGATCTCGAACGACGTGGTCGTCACCGCCACGGGTCCACCTCTCTCGTCACGGGCTGGCTGCCACCGGGGCCGCCCGCCCAGCCGCCGATCGCGGCGGAGAACATCCCCGCCCCTCCCCCGGCGTGCACGATCTGCAACCCACCCGGCCGGAACTTGGGGAGCGGCCGGTCCGAGTCGGACACCGGGACGCCCTCCTCGATACCGCCCGCACCGCGTTCGATCTCCCGCCGGTCCAGCAGCAACAGCGCGTCCAGCTCCGCCATCAGCCTCGCCCGGTCCCAGCCCGCCTGCGCGAACACCCGGGCGTGCTCGGGGCACACGACCAGCGTCGCGTCGAACCCGATGACCAGCTTGGGATGGCCCACCGCGCGCAGCCCGAGGGCGAACGAGCGGGCGAGCGACTCCGGGGTCCGGGAGATCTGGTCCGTGACCCCGCGCGGTCCCTCGGCCGCGAACACGGTGACGGCCGACCGGCCCGGCGCGACGCCGTAGGTCTCGGCGAGGGGCTCCCAGGGGGACCCCTCCTCGTCCTCGGCGAAACAGAAGCCGATCTTGCCGGGGTGGCCGAGCGCGGCCCGGTCCACCTCGCCCGGCCTGCCGCCGCCGACGTTGCGGATCACCAGCTGCAGCGCGCGGCCGATCGTGGAGTTCGCGCGGTTGCCCTGGCCGAGCGCGTTGCCCTTGGCGTTCATCCCGATCTCGGCCGCGACCGGGCCGTTGACCACGATCGCGGGCCCTGCGCCCCAGGTGGTCGCGAGCAGGCCGTGGGCGTTGAACTCGTTCGTGCACGCGGCCTCGACGGCGGCGAGCACCACGGGCAGGTACTCCGGCTTGCACCCGGCCATCACCGCATTGATGGCGACCTTCTCGACCGTCGCCTCGACCAGGTTCGGCGGGATGACCGCGACGACGTCCGACGGCGCCCGGGACGTCCCGTCCAGCATGCGCAGGACGCGGGCCGGGGTGGGCGCGACGACCGGCAGCCCGTCGGAGTACCCGCGGTCGTACATCGCCTCGTGCTCGTCCTCCAGCGCGGCGATCTCCAGCCTGCGCGAGGTCAGCGTGCCGCCGCGGGTGCGGACCAGCAGCTCCTCCGCGACGTCGGGGTCGTGGGTGCGCGAACCGCACCCGGGCCGGTAGTCCGGCAGGTCCGCGCCCAGTCCCTCGATGCCGGTGAGCGCGGCCCAGGCCGTCTGCAACCACCCGACGGTCCGCTCCACCTCCACGCCGCCGGCGAACCGGATGAGCGTGGGGACGGTGTCGATGTCCAGCGCGAGGCTGGCGTCCAGCGCGGTGTCGTCCCGGCGGTCCGCGACGTCGGCCGGGAACGCCGGGTCGTCCTGGCTGAACACCGCGACCTGCGGGAGCGCGGCGAGGACCGGCTCCACGAGGCGACACGTCGGGCAGTCCTGCTTGACGACGGCGACGAGGCCGTCGGCAGGCAGGGCGACCGTCACGCCCTCCGTCTGCACCGACATCCGTTCACGCTAACCCGCCCGCGGACGACACGCAGTCCGCCGAACGGTTGTTCAGGAGATAGGGTGACGGGGCGCGAGGGAGGCGTACGGGTGCCTGGTGGCCCCCGCGGTCTTCAACACCGACGTGGCCGAGGATCTCGGCCAGGCGGGTTCGATTCCCGTCCGCCTCCGCTCCCGCGCCGCCCCTACCTGCGCAGGGCGATGCGCCCGCTCCCGGCCACGACCTCGCCGACCACGGTCGCGGGCACGCCGCGCGCGGCCAGCTCCCGCACCGCGCGGGCCGCCCGCGCGGGTTCCGCGCCGAACAGCAGCCCGCCGGAGGTCTGGGCGTCCGCGAGGATCGCGACGTCCGTGTCCGAGACGCCGTCACCGATGTCCAGCACCTCCTCGACCCACTGCCGGTTCCGCCGGCTGCCGCCCGGGACCGTGCCGGCCTCGGCCAGCGCCCGCACGCCGTCGAATAGCGGGACCGACGCGACGTCGAGCCGCGCGTCGATCCCCGAGGCGGCCGCCATCTTCCGCAGGTGCCCCAGCAGCCCGAACCCGGTGACGTCCGTGCACCCGCGCGCCCCGGCGGCGACGGCGGCCTCCGCGGCGGCGGCGTTGCTCGCCGTCATGGACGCGACGGCCTCGGCCACCAGCGCCTCGCTCGCCGTCCCGGCCTTGATCGCGGTGGTCGCGATCCCGACCCCGAGCCGCTTGGTGAGGACGAGCGCGTCCCCCGGGCGCAGGCCGGAGTTGGTGAGGATCCGGTCCGGGTGCACCTCCCCGACGACGGCCATCCCGTACTTGGGCTCCGGGTCGTCGATCGAGTGCCCGCCCACCACGGCGAACCCGCACTCCCGGCCCGCGTCGGCCCCGCCCGCGAGCACCTCGGCGAGCAGCTCCGCCGGGAGCACCTCGGTCGGCCAGGCGACGAGGTTGAGGCCGAACAGCGGCCGCCCGCCCATCGCGTAGACGTCCGAGACCGCGTTCGTGGCGGCGATCCGGCCCCACAGCCGCGCGTCGTCGACGACCGGGGTGAAGAAGTCCGTGGTGGCGACCAGCGCCCGGTCCGCGTCGAGCCGCCAGACGGCGGCGTCGTCCCCGGTCTCGGTGCCGACGAGCAGGTCCGGGTGCTGCGGCGGGGCGACCAGCGCCAGCACCTCCGCCAGCGCTCCCGGGCCGATCTTGCACCCGCATCCCGCGCCGTGGCTGAACTCGGTGAGCCTGCGGCCTGTGCCGGTGGATGTGGCGGTCATCGTCGTCCTCCCCTGTCCCGACGCGACAGTACGTCGGACCACCGCAGCAGATCACGGCAGCGGATCACCCCGCCGGATCACCCCGCGGCAGCCGTAAGGTCCCCCGGGTGACAGACCTCCGGCGCCGGATCCCCCGCACGGACGCCCTCCTCGCCGAGCCCGCCGTCGCCGCTGCCCTCGGCCGGTTCGGCCGGGACCTGGTCCGGCAGGCCGTCGCCGGGGCCCAGGAGGCCGCGCGGCGCGGCGAGATCGACCCGGACGAGGTCTCCGGGGAGGTCCTGCGCCGGCTCCCCCGCGCGGTGACACGGATCCGCCCGGTGCTCAACGCGACGGGTGTCCTGCTGCACACGAACCTCGGCCGGGCACCGCTGTCCCCCGCGGCACGCGAGGCCCTCGACATCGCCGCGGGGACCTGTGACGTCGAGCTGGACCTCGGGACCGGCGGCCGGGGCCGGCGCGGTGCCGACGCCCTGGACGCCCTGCTGTCCGCCGTTCCGGCGGCCGCCGCGGCCCACGTCACCAACAACGGCGCCGCCGCCCTGGCCCTGGTGGCCGCGACTTTCGCGGTCGGCAAGGAGATCGTCGTGTCCCGCGGCGAGCTGGTCGAGATCGGCGACGGGTTCCGCATCCCGGACCTCCTCACGGCCACGGGGGCGCGGCTGCGCGAGGTCGGCACCACGAACCGCACCCACCTTCGGGACTACGTGGACGCGGTCGGCGAGGACACGGCGTTCGTGCTCAAGGTGCACCCGTCGAACTTCGTCGTCACCGGGTTCACCAGCGAGGTGCCGGTCCGCGCGCTGGGCGACCTGGGCGTCCCGCTGGTGTGCGACATCGGTTCCGGGCTCCTCGCCCCGCATCCCCTGCTGCCCGACGAGCCGGACGCGCAGAGCGTCCTCGCCGCCGGCGCGACACTGGTCACGGCCTCCGGGGACAAGCTGCTGGGCGGGCCCCAGGCGGGGCTGCTGCTCGGCGGTCCCGGTGCCGGCGCGGACCTCGTCGAGCGGATCCGCCGGCACCCGCTCGCGCGGGCGATGCGCGTCGACAAGCTCACGCTCGCCGCGCTCGAGGCGACCCTGCGCGGCCCGGCCACCCCGACCCGCACGGCCCTGGACGCGGACGTCGCCGGGCTGCGTGGACGGGCGGAGGTCCTGGCGGCGACGCTCGCGGCGAGGGGGGTGACCGTCGAGGTCGCGGCGTCGGACTCGACGGTCGGTGGGGGCGGCGCGCCGGGCGTGAGGTTGCCGAGTGCCGCAGATCT
>JAOZVV010000038.1 GCA_025869365.1 Pseudonocardia sp. | reverse complement strand
GTGGTCCAGGCTCCGGCCGTCCGCGGTGAGCACCGCGGGGGCGGACGGGGTGCGCCGGGCCTGCGCCGCGATGCGCCCGGCCAGGGTGCCGTCCGGCACCCGGCCCGAGGGCCCGTCGGCGAGGGCGGCGACAGCCTGCCGGCGGGCCGGGTCGAGCAGGTCCAGCCGGCCGACGGTCCCCGCGGGATCGCAGGTGAAGGCCGCGAGCAGGGCCACGAGCCCGTCCGCGGCGGCGGCCGCGACCTCGTCGCTGACGCGGGCGGCGTCGTGCCGCAGCACCAGCCGCATCCGGTCGCCGGGCAGCACCAGCACCGTCATCGGGTAGTGGGTGCCGTCGCGGACGTCGAGTCCGGCCAGGCGCACCTCCTCCGCCGGATCGGCGGGCGCGGCCGGCATCGGGTAGTTCTCCACCACCACGACGGAGTCGAACAGCTCTCCCACGCCCGCCCGGCGCTGCACGTCCACGAGCGCGACGTGCTGGTGGTCCAGCATCTCCGCGTGGTGGCGCTGCAGCCGGGCGAGGACGGCGTCCAGCCGCTCCTCCGGGGACCAACCCAGGCGGACCGGCAGCGTGGTGATCAGCAGTCCCACCAGGGACTCCACCCCGCCGAGCGGGAGGTCGCGCCCGGAGGAGACCCTGCCGAACACGGCCTCGTCCCGGCCCGTGAGCCGGCCCAGGACCAGCGCCCACGCCCCCTGCACGGCGGTGCTCGCGGTCAGCCCGGACGCCCGGACCCGCGCGGTGAGCGCGGCCGTCGCGGCCGCGTCCAGCTCGCGGACGATCTCCCGGGGACACGACTCCGCGCCCTCGTCCGGCGCCGCGAGCAGCGTCGGTTCCGCGAGCCCGTCGAGGACGGCGGACCAGGCGTCGAGGCTCGTCGCGGTGTCCAGTCCCGCGCCGTGCTCGGCGAGGGCACGCAGCCCGGGGACGGCGGGCAGCTCCACGGCCGGGTCCCGGTACAGCGCGAGGAGGTCCCCGACCATGACCGGCACGGACCATCCGTCCGCGACGACGTGGTGCAGCGTGAGCACGAGCCGCGTCCGGCCGGGGCCGCGGCGCAGCAGGAGGGCGCGCAGCAACGGCGGCCGGCCGAGGTCGAACCGGCGGGCCCGTTCCGCGACGGTCAGCCGCTCGGCGTCCCCGTCGGGATCCGCCGAGGCGGTGAGATCGTGCTCGCGCCACTCGGGCTCGGCCGCCGCGGCCAGCGCGACGACGACGCGGCCGTCCCCGAGCGCGTGCAGCGAGGTCCGCAGCGCGTCGTGCCGGTCCGTGAGCGCCCGCAGCGCCGCGTGCAGCCGGTCGCCGCGGACCGGGCCGTCGAGGTCGAGGAGCTGCTGGACCTGGTAGACGTCCGGACGGTCCGCTCCCCCGTCCGGGGCGACCCGGAGGTCGGGCACGGTGGGGAGGTCGGACACGGGGTGGAAGTCGGACACGGTGTGGAAGTACAGGCCCTCCTGCACCGGCGTCGCCGGGAGGACGTCCACGAGGTCCGGCACGGCCGCACGGATCCGGTCGACGTCGTCGCGGGCGAGCCCCGGCGCGGTGAACGCCCCGGCCTCCCGCGCCCAGCGCGCGACACCCGCGAACCCCTCGAGGAGGAACTCGGCGAGCGTCCCGACGTCGGCCGGTTCGAGCAGGTCACCGGCCCAGCGCAGGGACAGGTCCAGCACGTCGCCCGCCCCCTCGCCCGCCCGCGCGTCCGAGCGGCGCACCACCGCGTCGATCTCCAGCGGGTGCCACAGCGGGGCGTCCGGCTCCCCACCGCCGGTCAGGGCGCCGTCCGCCACGGGGGCCCATCGGCCGTCGGCGCCCGGGGCGGTGAACCGGCCCAGGTAGTTGACCAGCACCGGGGGCGTCGGCAGCGGAGTGAGCTCGGCGGCGGAGGCCGCGTCCAGATGGCGCAGCACCCCGAACCCGACGCCGCGGTGCGGTACCTCGCCCAGCTGCCGCGAGACCCGGCGCACCACGTCGCCGACGGCGGCGCCACCGGCGCGGACGTCGGCCCAGTCCACCCGCCCGGTCCGCAACCGCAGCGGGTACATCGAGGTGAACCAGCCGACGGTCTCGGACAGGTCGCCCCCGTCCCCGGGCAGGGCACCGACCAGGGCGCCGGGCTCGCGGCCGTGCCCCTCCACCGTCACCGGGACCCCGGACGGGGCGGGGGTCCCGCGCCCGTTCAGCCAGTGCCCGAGGCCCAGTGCCACGGCCGCGAGCACGACGTCGCGGACCTCGGTCCCGGACGCCGCGGGCGCGAGCGCGAGGACGGCGTCGGTGTCCGCGGGCCCGAGCGTGACGACCCGGGTGCCGGCCCGGGCGGCGGTGTCCCGGAGGGGATCGAGCTCGCGCTCCCCGAGCCGGGGCACTTGCCCGTCGAGCTGGCGGCGCCAGAAGGGCAGCTCGCCGCGGAAGGTCCCCGCGTGCTCCCGCAGGAGCAGCGACCACTCCCGGAACGACGTCCCGGGCGCCGGTTCCCGGGCACCGCGCGCGAGGTCCGCGAGCAGCACCCGCCAGGACACCCCGTCGACGACGAGATGGTGCCCGACCAGCAGCAACCTTCCCGGTTCGCCCGCCCGGGGCCGGGCGAACACCGCGCGGAGCACGACGCCGGCGCGGGGGTCGAGCGCGTCGACCGCCGCCGCCCGGTGCGCGGGGGTGAGCTCGTCGGCCACGGTCAGCAGGCCGTCCGGGAGGTGCGCGTCCGGCACGTGCGGTTCGGGGACGTGCGGTTCGGGGACGTGCAGCATCCGGTCCGGTCCGTCCGCGAGGCGGGCCCGCAGCATCGGATGCCGCTGCAGGATCCCCTCGAGCCGGCTGCGGACGGTCGCCTCGTCGACGTCCGGCGGCGTGGTGACGGTCAGGGCCTGGTGGAAGGTCCGCACCGGGCCGCCCCGCTCGGCGAGGGCGTGCAGGACGGGGGTGGCCGGAACATCACCCGTCGCGGGCACCTCGGAGCGGCGCGGCGTCCCGCCGAGCGGGACGGCCGCCGCGGCGAGCGCCGCCGGCGTCCGCAGCGTGAAGACCTGCCGGACGCTCAGCGTCAGCCCGGCCTCCCGCGCCGCGCTGACGAGCCGCATCGCGAGGATGCTGTCCCCGCCGAGGGTGAAGAACCCGTCGGTCGCGCCGACCCGCTCCAGCCCGAGGACGGTGCCGAACAGCCGGGTGAGCGTCTCCTCCTGCTCGGTCACGGGATCGACGTGCCCGGACAGGGCGGTCCAGTCCGGGGCGGGCAGCGCGGCGACGTCCGTCTTGCCGTTGGGGGTCAGCGGCAGCGGCCCGTCGAGCACCACGACCACCGACGGGACCATGTACTCGGGCAGCTCCTGCGCCGCGGCGGCCCGCAGCGCGCCCGGATCGAGCGGCCCGGCCGCCCCGCCGGACGGGGCGACGTAGCCGACCAGGCGGCGGACCCCCGGCACGTCCTCCCGGGCCACGGCCGCCGCCTGGGCGACGCCCGGCTGCGCGGCGAGCACGGCCGCGACCTCGGCGGGCTCGATGCGGAAGCCGCGGATCTTCACCTGCTCGTCCGCGCGGCCCAGGAAGTCCAGCGCGCCGTCGGCCCGCCAGCGCACCCGGTCCCCGGTGCGGTAGAGCCGGTCCCCGGGCCCCCCGAACGGGTCCGCCACGAACCGGCCGGCCGTGAGCCCGGGCCGGCCGAGGTAGCCGTGCGCGAGTCCCCGGCCACCGACGTAGAGCTCCCCGGTGACGCCGGCGGGCACCGGGCGCAGGGCGCCGTCGAGCACCCGGCAGCTCGTGTTGGGGTCAGGGAACCCGATCGGCGGCGGGACCGGGCCGCCCGGCTCGGCCGGCCAGAACGTCGAGTTGACCGTCGCCTCGGTCAGCCCGTACGCGACGACCACCCGCACCCGGCCCGCCCAACGCTCGACGACGGCGGGCGGGACGGCCTCGGTGCCCACCACCAGCACCGAGGCGTCCGGCAGGTCGCAGTCCGCGGGCAGCGCCGCGACCAGCGACGGCGGCAGGATCGCGTGGGTGACGCCGTGCTCGGCGAGCAGGTCCGTGAGCGGCGGCCCGGCGACCCGGGCCTCGGCGGGGACGACGACGAGCGTGCCGCCGACGCACAGCGCCATGACCATGTCGAACACGGCGACGTCGAAGCCGAGGGACGCGAACTGCGCGACCCGGCTGCCCGCGGTGACGCCGAGCCGGTCCACCGCCGTCGCGACGAGGCTGCCGATCCCCTCGTGCGGGACGACGACGCCCTTCGGCCGGCCCGTCGAACCCGACGTGTAGATCACGTAGGCGGGATCGTCCAGCCGGGGCGCCCGGCGCTCCGCCCCGGTGAGCGGTTCGGCCGGGGTCCGCGCCAACCGGGCGCGGACGTCCGGCGAGTCGAGCACGAGCCGCGCCGGGCCCTCGGCCTGCGGTCCGGGGGCCTGCGGTCCGGGTGCCAGCGGCTCGGGTCCTGCGGTCAGCAGGACCCGTGCACCGCTGTCGTCGAGCATGTGCCGCAGGCGCTCGGTCGGATGGTCGAGGTCGAGCGGCAGGTAGGCGGCTCCGGTCTTGAGCACCGCGTGCACCGCGACGACCATCTCCGCGGAGCGCGGCACCGCGATCGCCACCACGTCGCCCCCCGCTCGCCCCGACCCCACGCCCTCGGCGAGCAGGACCCGGGCGAGCCGGTTCGCCGCCGCGTCGAGCTCGGCGTAGGTGAGGCGGACGGCGCCGGGGCCGGACCCGCAGACCAGCGCCTCCGCTCCCGGGGTGCGCGCGGCCGCGGCCTCGAACGCGGCAGGCCAGGTCAGCTCGTCGACGGCGCGGCTGTCGCCGCCGAACGCGGTCACCACCCGGGCCCGCTCGGCCGCACCGACCAGCTCGACCTCGCAGACCCGCAGGTCCGGCCGCTCCGCGCAGGCATCGAGGACAGCGAGGACGCCGTCGAGGTGGGCCCGCAGCTCCTCGTCCGTGGTGGCCTCGGCGTCCGCGAATACCTCGACGGCCATCCCGTCCGCGCCGCCGCGGCGCTCGTCGAACAGGACCATGAGGTCGTTGACCGGGCCGGGGGCGAACAGCCGCAGCACCCCGACGATCCCGTCGAAGCACAGGTCCCGCGCGAAGGGCAGCACGTTGACGGCGGTCCCGACCAGCTCGGACATCCCGCCGGACAGGCCGAGGTCCCGCGCGAGGTCCTCGCCGCGGTAGTGCTGGTGCTCGACCATCTCCGCCAGGCCCGCGTCGACCGCCGCGACGCAGGAGGCCAGCGTGGCCGAGGGGGCCACGGCCACCGGCAGCGGCAGGACGTTGGACAGCATCCCGGGCACGCGGACCGTCGCCCGCTCGTCGCGCACGGCGAGCGGCACCCCGACCGGCACGGTCGCCGCGCCGGTCCGCCGGTGCAGGTAGACGGCCGTGGCCGCGACCGCCATCGACGACAGCCTGGTCCCGGCCCGTCGCCCCGCCGCCTGGATCCGCTCGGCGTACGCGGCGGTGAGGTCCTGGCGGGCACGGCGCAGGGTCGGCGCCGGGGTGCGGCCCGCCGGCACGAGCCGCGGCACCTCGGGCCGGTCCCGCAGCAGCGTCGTCCAGTACTCCCGGTCCTGCTCGAACCGCGCCGAGGTGCGGTAGCGCAGGTCCGAGTCCACCAGTGGGGCCAGCGGGGCCGGGGCGAGCGGACGGCCGCGGTAGGCGTCGGTGACCCGGTTGACGTGCGCCACGAGGGCGTACCCGTCCGCGACGACGTGGTGCCACCAGCAGTACCAGACGGCGTGCCCGGGCCGGAGCAGCACGAGCGCCTGGCGGAACAGCCCGCCCGCGGCCAGGTCGAACGGGCGCGCCAGCTCCTCCTCCATCCAGTCGTGGGCCGCGGCGTCCGGATCCGGACGTCCTCGCACGTCGACGACCTCCGGCTCCGCCGCGGGCCCGGCGATCCGCTGGACCGCCCGCCCGTCCACCACCGCGAAGCGGACCCGCAGCGCCTCGGCGCCCTGGGCGGCGTCCCGGGCCGCCGCGACGAAGCGCTCGAGGTCCAGCTCCCCCCGCAGGTCCGTGCGGGCGGCGCACGTCAGCGCCCTGGACTCCGGCTGGAGCTCCTGGAGCATCCACATGCCCTGCTGGGCGCCGGTGAGGAGGTGGTCGGGCCCCTCCTCGGCGGGGCCGGTGGAGGGACGGGCGGGCACGGGAGGCATGGGGGGCACGGCGTTCCTCGGGTGGTGCGGACGTACGGCGGGATCGGGCCGGGGCTCAGCCCCGGGCGGTCCGTTCGACGAGGCTGAGCGGGCGCAGGTCCGTCCAGTGGGTCTCGACGTGCTCCAGGCAGGCGGCGCGGTCCGCGGGACCGTGGGTCACGGACCAGCCGGCCGGGACGTCCGCGAAGGCGGGCCAGAGCGAGTACTGGCCCTCGTCGTTGCGCAGCGCGTAGAAGGTGCCGTTGTCGTCGTCGAAGGGGTTCGTGGACATGGGTGTCTCCCGGTTTCGGTGGACTGGCGATGCGGTGGTGCGGCGGGCCGGTGCGGTGGTGCGGCGGGCCGGGCTCAGTGCGCGCGGGTCCCGACCGGGTCCGCGGGTGCCCCGCCCCGGATCGGCTCCGCGCGGCCGCCGGCCCCTGTGCGCCCGGTGCCCGTGCCCGCCTCCGCCGCGGGCACGAGCGAACCGGACAGCGACGCGACGATCTCGCCCGAGCGGGCCGCGACCGTGGACAGCAGCGTCGAGGTGATGCCGTGGGTGTGCTCGGTGGCGCCCTGGACGTAGATCCCGGCGGTCACCCGCGGGACCCCGGCGGCGCGGCGGGTCTCGACCCGGTAGTCCCGCAGGACCCGCAGCCGGTCCGCGTCGTCGCGCGCGCAGGCGCGGGCCAGGGCCGGGTCCAGCAGCCAGAGCGGGTCGCTGGAGCGGTAGCCGGTGGCGTACACGACGACGTCCACGGCCAGGACCTCGCGGGAGCCGTCGATCAGCGACTCGACGGCCAGCTCGACGCGGTCCCCGACGTCCACCACGTCGGCCACCCGCGAGACGTTGCGGAACTGCAGGCGCTCCCGTCCGGCGACGCGCTCGTGGTAGTGCCGGCGGTAGAGCTCCTCGATCAGGTCCGGGTCGACGACGGAGTAGTTGGTGTTCCCGTGGTACTCCATCATCATCTTCTTGACGTTCGCGGGCGCGTCGAAGAAGTCGTCGACGGCGGACGGGTCGAAGATCCGGTTCGCGAACGAGCTGTCGTCGGCCGGGCTGTAGCCGTAGCGGGCGAAGACCGCGCACACCTCGGCGTCGGGGAAGGTCCGGTGCAGGTAGTCGACGGTCTCGGCGGCGCTCTGCCCGGCGCCGACGACGGCGAAGCGCTTCGGTGTGGTCCCGGCGAGCTCGGGGATGCGGGTCAGCAGGTCCCGGTTGTGCCAGACGCGGGGACCCGTGACCGCCTCGCGCGGCAGGTTCGGGGTCAGGCCGGTGGCGAGCACGACGTTGCGCGCCCGGATCCGGATCGGGGGACCGTTGTGGACGCTCGCGACGATCTCGACCCGCTCCACCCGGTCCCCGCCGCGCACGGGGACGATCTCGGTGACCTCCGCCCCGTAGTGCACCTGCTCGGTGAAGCTCGACGCGGCCCACTCGAGGTAGTCGTGGAACTCCAGGCGGGTGGGGAACACGCTGCCGTAGTTGATGAAGTCGACCAGCCGGTCGTGATCGTGCAGGTAGGACAGGAAGCTGAAGCGGCTCGTGGGGTTGCGCAGCGTCGCCAGGTCCTTGAGGAAGGAGATCTGCATCGTGGCGTCCTCGAGGAGCATGCCCCGGTGCCAGCCGAACCGGTCCTGCCGCTCGACGAACCGGTAGGTCAGCCGGTCCGCCTCGGCCGCGCCCGCGTTGTGCTCCTCGAGCGCCACGGCCAGGGCCAGGTTCGAGGGCCCGAACCCGATGCCGACGACGTCCACGTGCTCGACCCCGAGGGGTTCGGTGGACGGGCGCTCGGTGTGCGGCTCGGTCATCGTCATCCTCTCAGATACCCCCACGGGGTACCAGTTCCGGTAGCTTACTCAGGGCAGGCTAACCGTTGATAAGGATGCGCTACGCCACCAGGAGAGTGATCTTCCCGTAGCGGGAACGGCACGATTCCGTGCCGGGTACGGCCGAACGGTGGAAAGGCGGATCACGTCTGGTGATGATCTCGCCGGGGTGCGACGATGCGCCGTCCCCCGCTGCCGGGACGATCAGGGGCCGGCCGGCGGCCCGTCCAGGAGGACGCGGGCGAGGCCCTGCCAGTGCGCGACCATCGGATCGGTCGCGGGCTCCCGGGGATCGAAGGTGTAGGTCATCGCGGTGCCGCGCATGCTGGTGAACAGCAGGTCCCGCAGCCGCGGGAACCCCGGACGCGACGCCAGCTCCTGACCGAACATGCGGCTCATGGACGCGCGGATGGCCGCGCCGAGCGTCCGTTCCTCGGGCCGCAGGGCGTCCGCGATGTCCGGGTTCGCCCGCGACGCCGTCCAGAGCTCGATGGCCGCCCAGAAGTGCGGCTCGGTGAAGCTCTCCCACAGCGACGCGATCACCCGGTCCGTCCGCTGCCAGACATCCGTGGGCGGCGTGCCGTCGAGCAGCTCCGCCAGCCTGTCCTCGGTGTCCTGCACCCGCTTGACGGCGAGATGCTGCGCCGCCGCGACCAACAGCAGGTCCCGGGAGGGGAAGTGGTGCAGCAGGCGCCCGCGCGAGACCCCGGCGCGGGCCTGGATGGTCAGCGTGGTCGCACCGGAGTAGCCGCCCTCCACGAGGGCGGACACGGCGGCGTCCAGGATCCGGGTGCGGCTGTCGGAGGTGCGCTGCGCCCGGGTCCTGGTGACCGGCTCGGTGGGACGGACCATGGGAGGAGGATCGGCTAGAGCCCGAGGCTCCGGCCGATCACCTCCTTCATGATCTCCGTGGTCCCCCCGTAGATCCGGGTGATCCGCGCGTCCGCGTACGCCTTGGCGATCGGGTACTCGTTCATGTAGCCGTACCCGCCGTGCAGCTGCAGGCACTTGTCGACCACCCGGCCCTGCAGCTCGGTGCACCAGTACTTCGCCTTGCTGGCGTCGACCGCGGTGAGCTCCCCCGCGTTCAGCGCGCGGATGCAGTCGTCGACGTAGTGCTCGGCGATGTCGATCTCGGTGTCGATCTCCGCCAGGACGAACTTCGAGTTCTGGAAGGAGCCGATCGGCGAGCCGAACGCCTTGCGCTCCTTCACGTACTCCAGCGTCCAGCCGAGCGCGGCCCGGGCCGCCGAGACACCGGCGACCGCGATCGAGAGGCGCTCCTGCGGCAGGTTGGTGACGAGGTGGGTGAAGCCCTTCCCCTCCTCGCCGAGCAGGTTCTCCACGGGGACCCGCACGTCGGTGAAGGAGAGCTCGGCGGTGTCCTGCGCGTGCTGGCCGAGCTTGTCCAGGTTGCGGCCCCGCTCGAAGCCCGCCATCCCGCGCTCGAGCACCAGCAGCGAGATGCCCTTGTGCTTCAGCGTGGGGTCCGTCTTCACCGCGGTGATCACCAGGTCGGAGTTGATGCCGTTGGTGATGAACGTCTTGGCGCCGTTGACGACGTAGTGGTCGCCCTCCCGGCGGGCGGTGGTGCTCAACGACGCGAGGTCCGAGCCGATCCCCGGCTCGGTCATCGCGATCGCGGTGATCAGCTCGCCGGAGACGATGCCCGGGAGCCAGCGCTTCTTCTGCTCGTCCGTGCAGTAGGCGAGGAAGTACGGCATGCAGATGTCGTTGTGCAGGGTGATGCCGAGCCCGGCCGCCGCGGCGCCCGAGCGCATCAGCTCCTCGATCATCACGGCGTTGAACCGGAAGTCCTTGACCCCGCCGCCGCCGAACTCCTCCGGCACGTCGATGCCGAGGAAGCCGGCCTTCCCCGCGGTGGCGAACAGCCCCCGCGGGACGATGCTGTCCTTGGCCCACTGGTCGTCGTTGGGCTCGATCTCCTGGGTCACGAACTTCCGGAAGGACTCCCGGAACGCGTCGTGGTCGCTCTCGTACAGGCTGCGCTTCATGGGAGTCCTTCCGTCAGTAGTGAGATGCAGGCAGTAGTGAGATGCAGGCAGTGGTGAGCTGCTAGCGGGGTGCCATGCGGATGGCGCCGTCGAGCCGGATGACCTCGCCGTTGAGCATGGGGTTGGCCACGATGTGCGCGGCGAGCGCCCCGTACTCGGTGGGGCTACCCAGCCGGGCGGGGTGCGGAACCTGCGCGCCGAGGGAGGCCTTGGCCTCGTCCGGCAGGCCGGCCAGCAGCGGGGTGTCGAACAGGCCCGGTGCGATGGTGACGACGCGGATCTGGGCGCTGGCGAGGTCCCGCGCGATCGGCAGCGTCATGCCGACGATGCCGCCCTTGGACGCCGAGTAGGCGGCCTGGCCGATCTGCCCGTCGAACGCCGCGACGGACGCGGTGTTGATGATGACCCCGCGCTCGCCCTCGACCGGGTCCGCCGCGGCGATGCGCTCCGCCGCGAGCCGGATCACGTTGAACGTGCCGACCAGGTTGATCTGGATGATGCGGGTGAAGTCCGCGAGCGGGAACGGGCCCTTCCTGCCGATCGTCTTGATCGCGTTGCCCGTGCCCGCGCAGTTGACCGCCACGCGCAGGGTGCCGAGCTCGGCGGCGACGTCCAGGGCCTCCTTCACGGAGTCCTCGCTCGTCACGTCACCGGCCACGAAGCGGACCTTGTCGCCCAGCTTCTCCGCGACCTCCTCGCCCTTCAGGTCGAGGATCACGACGCTCGCGCCGGCGTCGAGCAGCTTCTCGGTGGTGGCCAGTCCGAGGCCCGAGGCCCCGCCGGTGACCAGCGCGACCGATCCGTTGATGTCCATCGGGGTGGAACCTCCAGTGTCGGGACCTGTGAGGGGGACGGTGCCCGTGCACCGTCCCCCGCTCACAGGAGGGGTCAGAGCAGCTCGAGGATGGTGGCGTTGGCCTGGCCGCCACCCTCGCACATGGTCTGCAGGCCGTAGCGGATGCCGTTGTCGCGCATGTGGTGGATCAGGGTGGTCATGATCCGCGCACCGGAGCCGCCGAGCGGGTGGCCCAGCGCGATCGCGCCGCCGTTCGGGTTGAGCGCCTTCACGTCCGCGCCGATGTCGTGCAGCCACGCGAGCGGGACCGGGGCGAACGCCTCGTTGACCTCGAAGGCGCCGATCTCGTCCAGCTTCAGGCCGGACTTGGCCAGGGCCTTCTGGGTCGCCGGGATCGGGGCGGTCAGCATGATCACCGGGTCCGCCCCCGCGAGGACGGCGGTGTGCACGCGGACGATCGGCGTCAGGCCCAGCTCGGCGGCCTTCTCCGAGGTCATCATCAGCATCGCCGCGGAACCGTCCGAGATCTGCGAGGCGTTGCCGGCGTGGATCACGCCGTCGGCCTTGAACACCGTCTTGAGCTTGCCGAGGCTCTCGAGCGTGCCGCCGGGGCGGATGCCCTCGTCCTTGCTGATGACGGTGCCGTCGGCGAGCGTGACGGGCGCGATCTGGCCCTCGAAGCGCCCCTCGGCCTGCGCCGCGGCCGCCTTCTCGTGGCTGCCGATCGAGAACTCGTCGAGCTGGGTGCGGCTCAGGTTCCACTGCTCGGCGATCATCTCGGCGCCGATGCCCTGGTTCGGGGCCACGCCGTCGTAGCGGGCGCGGAACCTCTCCCCGAGCGGGTCCTGCCCGTTGCTGGAGGAGCCCATCGGGACCCGGGACATCGACTCGACACCGCCGGCGACGACGACGTCGTAGTGGCCCGCGATCAGACCCGCCGCCGCGAAGTGCACGGACTGCTGCGACGACCCGCACTGCCGGTCGATCGTCACGCCGGTGACGGTCTCCGGGAAGCCGGCCGCGAGCGCGGCGGTACGCCCGATGTCCATGGTCTGCTCACCGATCTGGGACACACAGCCCCAGATGACGTCCTCGATCACGGCCGGGTCCACGCCGCTGCGCTGGGCCAGCGTGCTGAGCACGTGGGCCGACAGGTCGGCCGGGTGCACCCCGGACAGACCGCCGTTCCGCTTGCCGACGGGGGTTCGTACCGCTTCGACGATGACTGCGTCTCGCACGCCCTGGCTCCTCTGTCTCTGCACATCCGGATGCTGCTCCGACGGGCCACGAACGCGGCTCCGTCGCCTGCCGCCGACGCTAGCAGGGAAACAGTCAGGGTTGACCGTCCGGACGGTGTGGCGTACAGAACAGCCGTTAAGATAGCCAGGTCAGAAGGCGATCACGCCGCGCACGGGCACCGGCGGCGGCCGGCCCCGGCCCGGGCACCGACCCCGCCCGTGCCCCCGCGGCCCACGCCCGCCACCCTGACCGGATGCAGACCCCGGTCCTCACCGACGGCGTCGTCACCCTCCGGGCCCACCTCCCCGCGGACGCGGTCGAGCTGGCGGTCACGGCGGCGGACCCCGCGACCCGGCGCTGGACGGGCCTGCCCCACCCGTACCCGGGGTCCGCGGCCGACCGCTGGATCGGCGTGACGGCGCCGCAGCACTGGCGCGAGCGCACGGCGTTCCCCTTCGCGATCGAGGTGACCGACGGCGGGGTTCCCCGGTTCGCGGGCAACCTGGCGCTGCAGCCCGGCCCGCCCCCGGAGATCGGCTACCTGCTCGCCCCGTGGGCCCGGGGCCGCGGGATCATGAGTCGCGCCGTCCGGCTCGCGACGGCGTGGGGTTTCGCCGAGGCCGGGCTGCCGGTCCTGCACTGGATGGCGCAGGCGGGGAACCTCGCGTCGCTGCGCGTCGCCCACGCCTGCGGGTTCACCTTCGACGGCGAGCGCCCGCTGGCCCTGGAGCACCGCGGCGTCCTGGTCGACTCCTGGCACGCCTCGCTGCGCCCCGGCGACGCGCCCGCGCCCCGGACGCCGTGGTGGCCCGTCCCCACGCTGCTCGGGGAGCGGGTCCGCCTGCGCGCGCACGTCGACGCGGACGTGCCCCGGATCGTCGAGGCCTGCACCGATCGGCGGTCCCGGCGCTGGCTGCCCACGCTGCCGCACCCCTACACGGCCGACGAGGCGCGGCGGTTCCTGCGCACCTGCCGCCTCGACGAGGCCCTCGGCCGCCGGGTGAGCTGGGCCGTCGCGGACCCCGCGGACGACCGGCTGCTCGCGAACGTCACCATCTTCGACCTCGGGCACCGCGGGGACCCGACCGGCGGGGAGATCGGTTACTGGGCCCATCCGGACGCGCGCGGGCGCGGGATCGTCGGCGAGGCGGTGCAGCTGCTGCTCGACCACGCCTTCACCCCGGTCCCCGACGGCGGACTCGGCCGGGAGCGGGTGCAGATCGTGACCGCCTGGTCCAACGCCGCGAGCCGGCACGTGGCCGAACGGGCCGGGTTCACGTTCCTCGGCCGGCACCGCCACGACGGCGTGATCGCGGCGGACGAGGCCGGGGTCGCCGGCGCGGCCCAGAACGGGGCGGCACAGGACGGGGCGGCACAGGACGGGGCGGCACAGGACGGGGCGGGCGACGGGCACGTCCACGACGACGGTGCCTGGTACGACCTGCTCGCCACCGACCCCCGCCCTGGTTCCCGCCCCTAGTTCCCGCCCGGGTTCAGCGTGACCGTCTCCGGCTGGTAGCCGGTCCCCACGACGTCGACGCCCTGGCCCTTGAGGATCTCCAGGGCCTTGGTGACGTAGTCGTTGGTGTAGGCCTGGGCGTCCGGGTCCTTCGTGAGCACCGTCTGCCCGTCCGCGTTCACCGCGGTCCGGGCGACCTTCACCGTCTGGTCCCAGGCGGCCTGGTCGATGGTGCCGACGCCCGCGGCCGGGGACGGCCAGATGAGCTTGTTGACCTCGTTGACCTGCCACAGCTGGTGGCTGGCCCCGAGCTTGGAACCGGCCTTGACCACGATGTCCCGGCAGGCGGTCACGTTGTCCCGGCAGTACACCCAGCCCTTGAGCGACGCCGCGACGAACTTCGTCGTGCGGTCCTGGTAGGCGGGGTCGGACAGCTTGTCGGTGTTGGCCCAGATCGCGTCCTGCAGCATCGCGGTGCCGTCGCTGTTCCAGTCGATCAGGGAGAAGTCGCCCGGCTGGTAGAGCTTCCCGGTGGCGGGGTCGGTCGCCTCCAGCACCTGGGCGTACTCGTTGTAGGACATGGCCTGCGCGGCGTCGATCTCACCGGAGAGCAGTGCCTGCATGTCGAACTGCTGCTGCACGAGCGTCACGTCGGTGGGCTTGACCCCCGCGTTCGTCATGCCGGCGAACAGCTCGAACTCGTTGCCGAATCCCCAGTTGCCGACCTTCTTGCCGGCCAGCGCCGCCGGGCTGGTGATCCCCTTGTCCGCGAACGCGACCTGTCGCGTCCCCGAACGCTGGAAGACCTGCGCGACATCGGTGATGCCGGCACCCTGCTCCCGGGACGCCAGCGCCTTCGGCACCCACGCGATGGCGTAGTCCGCCTGGCCCTGGGCCAGCACGGTCTGCGGGACGATGTCGACGCCGCCCTCCTTGAGGGTGACGTCGAGGCCCTGCTCCTTGTAGTAGCCCTGGTCGACGGCGGCCAGGTAGCCGGCGAACTGGCCCTGGGTGAACCACTGCAGCTGCAGGGTCACCGGGGCCAGCGCACCGGGGGCCGTCGAGGTGGCGGAGCTGCTGTCGCCGGCGGGCGTGGTCGAGCAGGCCGCGGCGGTCACGGTGAGCGCCGCGGCGACGGCGAGCACCCGCCAGCTGCGGCCGAGTCGGGTCAGGGACACCAGTGCCTCCGAGGGTTCAGGTGGTTCGGGGTCGGGTGACGGTGCGGGTGACCAGGCGCTCCACGAGCACCCCGGCCAGGAAGAACAGCAGCCCCAGCGCGATCGAGGCGGCGACGAAGGCCCACGCGCGGGCGTAGGCGGTGTTGGCGGCCGCGGAGGAGATCCGGCTGCCCAGCCCGTTCTGCAGGCCGCCGAAGTACTCGGCGACGATCGCCGCGATCACCGCGGCCGGTGCGGCGAGCCGCAGCCCGGTCATCACGTACGGCACGGCGCCCGGCAGCCGGACGAAGCGGGCCTGCTGCCAGGGGGTCGCGGCCAGCGCCCTCATCAGCTCGGCGTGCACCGGCTGCACCTGGCGCAGCCCGCGCAGCGTCGAGACGAACACCGGCACGACCACCACGACGGTGACGACGAGGCGTCGCGGGATCTCGGTGGTGGAGCCGAACATCGTGGTGAACACCGGCGCCAACGCGACGATCGGGACCGCGCTCGCCGCCAGGACCACCGGCGTCACGAGCTCCAGGACCAGCCGGGACCCGGCCGCGACGACCGCGAGCACGACCCCGGCCAGGAACCCCGCGACCAGCCCGACCAGCGCGTTCCCGCCGGTGACGGCGGTGGTGGCGAGCAGCACCGGGAACTGCGCGCCGATCTGGGTGGCGATCGCGGTGGGCGCGGGGAGCAGGAACGCGGGCACCCCGGCGGCCGTGACGACCAGCTGCCAGACCACCAGCACCGCGATCCCGAAGAGCACCGGGGCGGCGACCCGCGCGCTCACTGGTGCACCCTCCTCGTGTCCGAGTCGGATCGTTGATCCAGACTTC
>JAOZVV010000037.1 GCA_025869365.1 Pseudonocardia sp. | reverse complement strand
CCCGTCGACGGTGTAGCGGTCGATGTCCAGCTTGTCCGGGAAGCCGTAGAAGTTCCGGCGCTGCTGGAGCTGGGTGAAGGTCTTCGCCAGCTTGCTGGGGTCCAGCAGCCGGATGTTCTGCACCGTGGACGCGTCGTCCCGGATCTGGGCCGAGGTGGCCGTCGAGGTGCCGCTGTAGGGCTCCACGGTGACCTTGTCGTCCCCCAGCCCGAAGGCCGCGCGGGTGGCCGCGATGTTGCGCTGGATCGACGGCGCCTCGCGCTCGTTCGCGTTCGGGGCGACGACGAACTGCTGCAGCACCGCGGGCCAGGCCGCGCCGACCAGCACGCTGGAGAGCACCAGCAGCACCACCGCGATGGTGGGCAGCTGCAGGTTGCGGCGGAACACCGCACCGAAGAACGCCGCGGCGCAGATGATCGAGATGAAGAGCAGGATCAGCTTCGCCGGCATGACGGCGTTGAGGTCCGTGTACGTGGCGCCGAAGAAGTTCGGGTTGCGGTCGGAGAACAGCAGCTCGAAGCGGTCCAGGTAGTAGGCGACCGCCTTGAGCAGGACGAACACGCCCGCGAGGATGGCGAGCTGGGCGCGCGCCGCGGCCGAGACCTGGCCGGAGCGGCCGCTGAGCCGGATGCCGCCGAACACGTAGTGCGTGATGACCGCGACGATGAAGCTGATCGCGACCGTCACGAACAGCCAGTTCAGCAGCAGCCGCAGGAAGGGCAGCTCGAACGCGTAGAAGCTGATGTCGTAGCCGAACTCGGGGTCCGTCTGGTTGAACGGCGTGGAGTGCAGGAACATCTGCACCGTCTGCCAGTCCCCCTGCGCGGCGAGCCCGGCGATGATGCCGACGGCCACCGGGATCCCGATGCCGAACAGCTTCAGCCGCGAGATGATCACCGTGCGGTAGCGCGCGATGGGGTCCTCGGGCCCGCTGACCGGCACGAACACCGGCCGGAACCGGTAACCGATCCACAGGGTCAGGGCGACGGCACCGCCCATGAGGATGCCGCCGACGACGAACTCCACGATCCGGGTGAACACGACCGTGGTGAGCACACCGCGGAAGCCCACCTCGCCGAACCACAGGAAGTCGACATAGAAGTCGACCACCCGGGAGCCCCCGAGGAGCACCACCACGAGCACGGCGGCCGCGATGAGCAGGATCCTGGTTCGGCGGGAGAGAGACGGTGCTCCCACCGGGGGCCGCATGGCCACGGGCACGCTCCTAGGTCGGTTCCGGACTTCACCGGACGCGCCGTGAATGCCGGCGACGGCGGCGAGAACCCGGCGATCCGATGTCCGGTCCGCAGCCGAAGCAGCCGGGCCCAGTGGCGCGCCCTGCTGTGACAACTCTACGGACGGCGTGTGGAGTTCCCGTGTGAGGGGACCTTTGACCGGCGGTTTCGCGCCCGGCGAACCTTCGCGGGCAAGCCACTCGGGACCGCCCGGACCCGCGTACCGTGGAGCCCATGAGTGACGTCCCGTTCGGCTTCGGCCCTTCCGACCGTGACCCGGATCGCGACCGCAACCGCCCGCGGGACGAATCGGGCGACAAGGGAGATAACACCCCGGACGGTCCTCAGGACCCGTTCGGTTTCGGCAATCTCCCTGGTGGGGGCCAGTTCCCCGGTGGCATCCCCGGCTTCCCGGGCGGTCTGCCCGGTATGCCCGGTGCGGGGGGCCCCGGTGGTTTCGACGTGAGCCAGCTCGGCCAGATGCTGACCCAGCTCGGGCAGATGCTCAGCAGTGCGCAGACCTCCGGCGGCGACGGCGGCCCGGTCAACTACGAGCTCGCCACGCAGATGGCCACCCAGCAGCTCGCGTCGACGACGTCGTCGCTCACCGACGCGCAGCGCACCGCGGTGACCGACGCCGTGAAGCTCGCCGAGCTGTGGCTGGACCCGGCCACCGAGTTCCCGGCCGGGGCCACCGAGACGGTCGCCTGGACGCCCACCGAGTGGGTGAAGGCGAGCATGCCGACCTGGAAGCGGCTCTGCGACCCGGTGGCGCGCCGCGTCTCCGGCGCGTGGGTCGAGGGCCTGCCCGAGGAGGTCCGCTCCGCCGCCGGCCCGATGCTCGCGATGGTCGGCCAGATGGGCGGGCTCGCGTTCGGCTCCCAGCTCGGCAGCGGGCTGGGCCAGCTCGCCGCCGAGGTCCTCACCTCCACCGAGATCGGCTTCCCGGTGGGGCCGGCCCGGACGGCGGCGCTGCTGCCCGAGTCGATCGAGAAGTTCACCCAGGGCCTGGACCGGCCGGCCAGCGAGGTCATGATCTACCTCGCCGCCCGCGAGGCCGCCCACCACCGCCTGTTCGCCCACGTCGGCTGGCTGCGCGAGCGGCTGCTCGGCGCGGTCGAGGAGTACGCCCGCGGGATCACCGTGGACACGTCCCGGATCGAGGAGCTGGCCCGGGACATCGACCCCGCCAACCCCGCCTCCATCCAGGAAGCCATGCAGTCCGGCATGTTCGAGCCGCAGACCACGCCCGAGCAGAAGGCGGCGCTGGCCCGGCTCGAGACCATGCTCGCGCTGATCGAGGGCTGGGTGGACGCCGTCGTCGCCGACGCCGTCGGGGACCGGCTGCCCGGCGCGGACGCGCTGCGGGAGACCCTGCGCCGCCGGCGCGCGTCGGGCGGACCCGCCGAGCAGGCCTTCGCCACGATCGTCGGGCTCGAGCTGCGGCCGCGGAAGCTGCGGGCGGCCGCCGAGCTGTGGCGCCTGCTCACCGAGGAGCGCGGCATCGACGGCCGGGACGCGGTGTGGGCCCACCCGGACCTGCTGCCCGTCGCGGACGACCTGGACGACCCCGCCGGCTTCGTCTCCCACAAGGACACCGCGGACCCGATCGCCGAGCTGGAGAAGCAGTTCGCGGCGGACGCGGAGAAGGCGGCGTCCGAGGCCCCCTCGACCGACACCGGCGAGGAGCCGAAGGACGACGAGGGCCCCGAGGAGCCCCCGGCGCAGCGCACCTGACGAGCAGCGCACCGGAGAACCAGAACCAGCGCAGCCGAGCGCTGCGACACGGAACGGGCCGCCTCCGGGCGGCCCGTTCCGTGTGTCAGGCCGTGACGGCCGCGTCGTCGTCCCCGAGCTCGGGCTCACCGTCCGTGCCCACCATGCCGAGACCCGCGGCCGCCGAGAGGCCTTCGAGGTAGCCCATGGCCCGCTCGGTGCGCGGGTAGTGGCGCACGAGGGTCCAGAACGCGTCGTCGTGGCCGGACTCCAGCAGGTGCGCGAGCTCGTGGACCAGCACGTAGTCGACCACCCAGCCGGGCACGTCCCGCAGCTTCTCGCTGATCCGGATGGTGCCGTCCGCCGGCGTGCAGGACGCCCAGCGGGTGCGCATCGGCGGGACCCACCGGACGGTCGTCGGGGTCGCCTTGCCGCCCAGGTAGCGCCGGGAGAGCTCCAGACATCGCCGTCGCAACGCGTCGTCCCCGTGCCGGCCCGGGGAGCGCCGTTTCGCCTCGCTGCGCTCGAGGCGGCGGACCATCTCGTCCACCCAGCGCCGTTCCTCGGTCTCACTCATCCACCCGGGGATGAACACGATCACCGTGTCACCCTCACGCCGGGCGCTGACCATCCGACGCCGCCGGTCACTACGTCTGACCTCGACGACCGCAGGGCTCGCCATTCCTCCACCCTAGGCGTCACGGCGCCGCTGCGGGCCCTCCGGCCCGCGGTGAGAAGTTGTCCACAGCGATTGTCCACAGGCCGAGGATGCTGTGGACAGGCGTTCGACGTCGTCGGCCCCGCTCCGGACGCTGACGGGGTGCTCCCGACCAGGATCGTCCTCGCCCCGCACCTCCCGCTGCTGAGCAACGGCGGTCACGGCCGCCGGATCGGGCTGGATCCCGCGCGCTCGCTCGCGGTCGACGACCTCCCGGAGGCACTGGCCGTGTTGCTGGACGGCCTCGTCGCCCCGGTCGCGACGGCGGCCTGGCTGGCAGGGGCCGCCGCCCGCGGCGTACCGCCGGAGGACGCCGGTGCGTTCCTGCAGGACCTGCTCGACGCCGGGGCGCTCGTCGGCGCGGACCAGCCGGAACGTGTCGCACGCCACCGTGCGGCGGCCACGGTCGTCGTCAGGGGGGACGGGCCGCTCGCCGCGGGGGTCGCGGGCACCCTCGCCCGCAGCGGGGTCGGGACCGTCCATGTCGTCGCCGCCGGGGTGGTCCTGAGCGGCGACGTGGGCTGTGGCTACACCGATCGCGACGCCGGCCGGCTCCGGTCCGAGGCCCTCGTCGACGTCGTGCACCGGGTCGCCCCGGACACCCGCTCGGGCCCGCCGCCGCGCGGTCTGCGGCCCGATCTCGTGGTGCTCGCGGACATGGTGGTCCCCGATCCGTTGGTGGTCACCCGCCTGCTCGCGAACCGGACCGACCACCTTCCGGTGCTGGTCAGGGATGGTCTCGGGCTGGTCGGCCCGCTGGCCCTCATCGGCCGGACCCCGTGTGCCCGGTGCGTCGAGCTCGCCCGGGCGGAGCGGGACGACGCCTGGCCCGGGCTGGCCGCCCAGCTCGCCGGCCGGTGCGGCAGCGCGGATCCCGCGACGCTCGCGGCCACCGCGGCGTCGGGCGCGGCGCAGGCCCTCGCCGCCCTCGACGGCCCGGCGGACGGCGTCCCTGCCCCGCCGACGATCGGGGCCACGCTCGAGCTCGACGGCCGCGCCGCCACCGTCGTCCGGAGACGGTGGCAGGCGCACCCGGACTGCCCCTGCGGCGCCGGTGCGACGGGCACGACGTGGCCGGTTCGGCTCGGGCAAGGGACAATCACGGGGTGAGCGACATCCCACGCCGGACGGCGTCCCGAACGGCCAAGCTCGCCAGCCTGCCGCTCGGGGCGGCAGGGCGCGCGGCGGCCGGCTGGGGCCGCCGGATCACCGGCGGGGACCGCGAGGAGATCTCCGCGCAGATGATGGCCAGGAGCGCCGAGCAGCTCTTCGCCGTGCTCGGCGAGCTCAAGGGCGGCGCGATGAAGTTCGGCCAGGCCCTGAGCGTCTTCGAGGCCGCGGTGCCGGACGAGATGGCCGAGCCGTTCCGCGAGGCCCTGGTCAAGCTGCAGACCGCCGCTCCCCCGATGCCGAGCTCGGACGTGCACCGGATGCTGGCCGAGCAGTTCGGGCGTGGCTGGCGCTCGCGGTTCCGCGACTTCGACGAGACGCCGGCCGCCGCGGCGAGCATCGGCCAGGTCCATCGTGCGGTCTGGCGGGACGGCCGCGAGGTCGCGGTGAAGGTCCAGTACCCGGGTGCCGAGGCGGCCCTGGTCTCGGACCTGCGGCAGCTGTCCCGGATGAGCCGGCTGCTCGCCCCGCTCGCCCCGGGGATGGAGATCAAGCCGCTGATCGCGGAGCTCCGGGACCGGATGGTCGAGGAGCTGGACTACCGGGACGAGGCCGCGAACCAGCGCGCGTTCGCCGCCACCTTCGACGGGGACGACGAGATCAAGGTCCCGGCGGTCGTCGCGTCGGCGCCGAAGGCCATGGTCAGCGAGTGGGTCTCCGGGCGGAAGCTGTCCGACGTCATCCGCCACGGGACCACCGAGGAGCGGGACCACGCCGGGGCGCGGCTCGCCGCGTTCCACTACTCGGCGCCGTACCGGGCGCACCTGCTGCACGCGGACCCGCACCCGGGGAACTTCCAGATCATGGACGACGGACGGCTGCTCGTCGTGGACTACGGCGCGGTGGCCCGGCTGCCCGAGGGACTGCCGGGTCCGCTCGTGCTGATGACGAAGTACGCGCTGGAGAACCGGCCCGCGGACCTGATGGACCTGATGCGGAACGAGGGGTTCGTCCAGCCGGGTGTGGAGATCGACGCGGCGGAGACGCTGGGCTACCTGGCGCCGTTCACCGAGCCGCTGCACACGGAACGCTTCCGGTTCACCCGTGCCTGGCTCCAGGCGCAGGCCGGCCGGGTCGGGGATCTGCGTGGCCCGCAGTTCGACACCTCCCGCGCCCTCAACCTCCCGCCCCAGTACCTGCTTGTCCACCGGGTCACGCTCGGCACGCTCGGCGTGCTGTGCCAGCTCGAGGCGGACGTGCCGCTGCGCGGGATCGTGGCGCACTGGCAGCCCGAGCTGTTCGAGGCGGACGTCCGGTAGCTCGTCCGGCGCCCGACTGCTCCGGACACGCGAACGCCCGCCCCGGCGGTAGCGAACCGGGGCGGACGTCTCCCTCGACGGGATCTCGCGCGCGACGGGGACCCTGGCGTCGGGTCTGCCCAGCCGTCGCGGGCCCGGGCGACGGTCGTCAGCCGGTGCGGCGGGCGCGCTCGGCCCGGCGGGCGGCGTAGGCCGCGAGCCGGGACCACAGCCGCCCCGCGGTGACCTCGCGCGCCTGTCGATATCGGCGCGCGGCCTCCTCGGCTTCTTGCTGTCGCGATCGGGCGAGGGCTTCTTCGAGCAACATCACGTTCTCCGTGGAGGTGCGGGCGTACGGGCGGGCATCGGACGGGCGGGTGCGGAAGACGACGTCGTTCACGGAGGTGCTCCTCTGGGTGATGACCGGCCCCGGGGGGAGGGGACGATCACGGGGTGGGCGGACTGTCGGATGGGCTGTCGGCGGTCTGTCGGGCGGTGGATCGGCAGGTCAGGCGGACGCGGCCTCGGCCCACGCCCGGTCCCGGGCGAGGTCGGCCTTGCTGGGCCGGCCCCTGGGCCTCTTCCGCGGGACCACGGCGCCCCGCTCGAAGATCTCGCCGCCCCAGACGCCCCAGGGCTCCTCGCGGCGCAGCGCCCCGGCCAGGCACTCGTTCCGGATCGGGCACGCGGAGCAGAGGCCCTTCGCCCTCTCCAGCTCGGCGGGGGACTCGGCGAACCAGAGGTCCGCGTCGCCGCTGCGACAGGGCAGGTCCAGAGCGGTCTCCGGGACCGCGGTCAACAGGCCGCCGAAGCTCCGGACGAGGTCGTCGTCCTTCAACTCGGCCACCGCACCCCCGCCGTCGTACGGGGTTGATCTGACTAGCACCACTACCTCCTGGGTGAGACGTCCTGTGGTGGAGGGACTTCCTGGAACTCGGTTCTTCATCGGTCTCGCTGGGACGGACTCGGATACGGGGACAAAAAAAGGGGCCGCAGAACCCCTGTGTGGGTTCCGCGGCCCCGAAAGCTCTCGGCCGGTGCGCAGGCTACGTTCGATATCGAGGTAGCTGCCCTGGAACGGACACACCTGTGGAGTTGTGCGTGATCGCAGCGTCGACCGTCAGCGGCTTCACCCAGCGCTGCTTCTCGACCGGTCGGACGCCCGCGAAGCGGACACGCCAGGCCGCGGCCGAGACGCCACCGGAGAGGACGCCACCGCACGCGACACCCGTGCCCAGGACGGCGGAGACGGGAGCGACCGGGTACGCGTCGCCGGCGGTGCCGGTGATCATCGTGTTGGTCTCCATGTCGTCCACCTCCTGTCTGCGGATCAGCTGTCGCGCGGTCGGGTCATGCGGTTCTGGTCATGCGGGAGGACGGGCTGCTGTTCCGTCCGTGTGAAGAGACTAGAAGGCCTGGTCGGAACGGCACAACTGATTTAATCCGTTGATTTGAGAAGAAGTTTCCGCTCCGGTCCGCTCAGTCGAGCGAGTCGCCGACCAGCGCGAGGACCGCGGGGCCGTAGCGATCCAGCTTGCGGGCCCCGATCCCCGGGATCCCGACGAGCGTGGCGACGTCCGCCGGACGGTGCTCGGCGATCGCGGCGAGCGTCGCGTCGGTGAAGACCACGTAGGCGGGGACTCCCTGACCCCGGGCCTCCTCGGCACGCCACTCCCGCAACCGGTCCAGCAGCTCCGTGTCCACATCGGACGGGCAGTCCCCGCAGCGGCGGAGCTTCATCGCGTCCGTTCCCATCAGGGGACCGCCGCAGACCCGGCAACGCGGCTTGACCCCGCCCTGGGACGGCCGCCCGCCCTGCGGGATCCGGGACGCCGGGTGCTCGTCCGGGATCAGGCCGTAGAGGAACCGGCTGCGCCGGCGGTGCTTGCCCCGGCCGGGCGAGCGGGACAGCGCCCAGGACAGGCGCAGGACCCGCCGGGCCCGGGTGATGCCGACGTAGAGCAGCCGGCGCTCCTCCTCGATCGCGGCCTCGTCCCCCTCGGCGTGCTGGATGGGCAGCGTGCCGTCGACCAGGCCGACGAGGAACACGCAGTCCCACTCCAGGCCCTTCGCCGCGTGCAGCGACGCCAGCGTGACGCCCTGGACGACCGGCGGATGGGAGGCGTCCGCCCGCGTCTGCAGCTCGACGGAGAACCGGCGCAGATCGGCCTCCGGCTCGACCGCCACGAGCTCCTCGGCCAGCCCCACGACCGCGAGCAGGGACTCCCACTGCGCGCGCTGGCTCGTCCCCGCCGGCGGCTCGTCGCTGAGCCCGACCTGGGCGAGGACCGCACGCACGTCCTCCACCAGGTTCGTGCCGCCCGCTCGGGCACCTGCCGTGCGCAGCGCGATCATCGCGCGACGGACCTCGGCGCGGAGGAAGAACCGTTCGCCGCCACGCACCTGGTACGGGATCTTCGCCTCGGTGAGCGCCTGCTCGTAGGCCTCGGACTGGGCGTTGATCCGGAAGAGGATCGCGATCTCGCTGGCGGGGGTGCCGTCGGCGATCAGCCTGCGGATCCGGGCTGCCGCGGCGGCGGCCTCGGCCGGTTCGTCGTCGTGTTCGGAGAAGTCCGGGTCCGGCCCCGGCGGGAGCTGCCCGACGAGCTTGAGCCGGCTGCCCGCGACGCGGCCGCGGGCGGCGCCGATGACGGTGTTGGCCGCGGACACGATCTGCGGCGTGGACCGGTAGTCCCGGGTGAGCCGGACGACCGTGGCCTCCGGGAAGCGCCGAGGGAAGTCCAGCAGGTAGCGCGGGGTGGCGGCGGCGAAGGTGTAGATCGTCTGGTTCGCGTCCCCGACGACGGTGAGGTCGTCCCGGTCCCCGAGCCAGGCGTCCAGCACCCGCTGTTGCAGCGGGGTGACGTCCTGGTACTCGTCCACGACGAAGCAGCGGTAGCGGTCCCGGAACTCCTCGGCGACGTTCCCGTGCTCCTCGAGTGCCGCCGCGACGTGCAGGAGCAGATCGTCGAAGTCCAGGGACTGGGCGCGGTTCTTCAGCAGCTCGTAGCCCGCGAAGACCTGGGCCACCTGCTCGGCCGGGCCCGGCACGTCCCGCCGCAGCCGGGCGACCGCGGCCGGGTAGTCCTCGGGGGTGATCAGGCTGGACTTGGCCCACTCGATCTCGTTCGCCAGGTCCCGCAGCGAGTCCGAGTCCGTGCCCGCCTTGGCGCGCGCGGCGGACTGCCCCACCAGCCGGAGCTTGCCGTCCAGCAGCTGCCACGGCTGCTGCTCCCCCACCACCCGGGGCCAGAAGTAGCGCAGCTGCCGCAGCGCCGCGGCGTGGAACGTGCGGGCCTGGACCCCCGAGGCGTCCAGCGCCCGGAGCCGGGTGCGCAGCTCGCCCGCGGCGCGCGCGGTGAACGTGACGGCGAGGACCTGCCCGGGCGCGACGTGCCCGTGCCGGACGAGGTGGGCGATGCGCTGGGTGATCGTGCGGGTCTTGCCCGTGCCCGCACCGGCCAGGACGCACACCGGCCCGCGGGGAGCCGTGACCGCCGCGGTCTGTTCCTCGTCCAGGCGGGTGTCCAGCTCGCCTCTGTGTCCTGGGAGGGTCTCGGTCACCTCCTCATCCTGACAGGCGGCCCCGACAGTCCGGGGCAGGGTCTCGAACACGCGTGCGGACGAGTGATCCACGACACGATGCCGACCGGAAGGCTGCTCCGGCCCGCGGACGTTGAGATGGTCATGGCTCAGCTGACGATGTACTCGACCACGTGGTGCGGCTACTGCCGCCGTCTCAAGCTCCAGCTCGACGAGGCGGGCATCGCGTACCGCGAGATCGACATCGAGCGGAACCCGGACGCGGCGCGGTTCGTCGAGGGCGTCAACGGCGGCAACCGGACCGTCCCGACGATGCTGTACCCGGACGAGACCACGGCGACCAACCCGAGCTTCGCCGAGGTGAAGAAGAAGGTGGCCGCCTGAGTCCCGCCCGGCTCGCGTCACGCCATGATCATCGTTTCCGACCCCGGACCTGCCGCGGACGGCCCCTGAGGGTCGGAAACGATGATCACCGCATTGCTGGGGCCGCGGCCGGTCAACCGGCGGCGGCCCAGGACTCGAGCATCGAACGGGCGATGGAGATGCTCCCCGGGAGCAGGACGAGCTTCTTGCCCGGTTCGGGTTGGGCGGCCCAGTCCCCCTTCGCCATGGCCTCGAGGACCTCGGCGCGGGTGACCCAGATGGCTTCCTCGATCTCGCCGTCCGCGGGGCGCAGCGGCTGCGCCGGGTCCGCGAGGGCGTGGAAGCCGACCATCAGCGAGCGCGGGAACGGCCAGCCCTGGCTGCCCAGGTAGTGGATGTCCGTGACGTCCACGCCCACCTCCTCGCCGATCTCCCGGGCGACGCACGCCTCGAGCGACTCGCCGGCCTCGACGAAGCCCGCCAGCACCGAGTAGCGGCCCGGCGGCCAGGTGGGCTGGCGGGCGAGCAGCACCTGGTCCGCGCCGTCGTGGACGAGGCAGATGACCGCCGGGTCCGTGCGCGGGTACTCCTCGTGCTGGTGCGCGGTGCAGCGGCGGGCCCAGCCGGCGTTGTGCGAGACCGTGGCCGAGCCGTCCCTGGCGCAGAAGCCCGCGGCGTCGTGCCAGTTCAGGACGGCCACCGCCCCGGTCAGCAGGCCGGAGCCCAGCGCGTCGAGCTGGGCGCCGACGGCGCGCAGGTCCGTCCACTCCGAAGGGTCGTCCCCCGCGATGAGGTCCGGTCTGCCGCGCATCGCCCAGTAGGCGACGCCGCCCTCCTCACCGAGCACGACCGCGGTGTCCGGCGGGGTGTCCGCGACGTCCCGTGCGGCGCGGGTCCGCAGCCGCGCCCCGGTCCCTGACGCCGCGTCCCACGCCGCGGCGTCTCCCTCGCGGAACCGCTCGGGCGGCGGGGTCGTCCACTCGACGGGCGTACGGCCCTTGTCGTCCACGACGACGACCCGCGCCGTGGCCCAGCCGGCGCGCTGCCGCGCCGAGTCCAGCCGCAGCGGCTCGTCCCGCGCGACGGTGGAGCGGGACAGGACGGGCGGGGTGACGAGCTCGAAGTCTCCGGCGGCCTTGGTCATGCAGTTCCTCCAGCGATCCCACCCAGGGCACGCACCCGGGGCCCGACGACATCAGCGTCCCCGACGATCACACCGGTGAAGCGGCCGGGCGTGAAGAACTCCAGTGAGATCTCCGCCACCTCCTCGGGCGTCACCGCCTCCAGCCGCACGGGACGCTCGCGGAGCCAGTCGATCGACAGGCCGTCCGCGTCCAGCGCGGCGAGGGTGGAGGCGAGTCCGCCCTGGCTGTCCAGCGAGATCAGCAACGAGCCGATGGCGTATCGCCGTGCGGCGTCGATCTCGTCCGGCGTGGGCGGGACGGCGGTCATCCGGCCCAGCTCGTACCGCGTCTCCAGCAGCGCGGCCGCGGTGACGTCACTCGCCACGTCCGTCTCCACCCCGAGGACCGCACCGCCGGGCACGAACTCGACCCCCGAGTGCGCTCCGTAGGTGTAGCCCTTGTCCTCCCGGATGTTCTCCATCCAGCGTGAGGAGAAGTAGCCGCCGAACACCAGGTTGGCCAGCTGGAAGGCCGCATAGCGCGGGTCCGCCCTGCGCAGCGCGGGGGCCGAGAGGCGCAGCTGGGACTGCACGGACCCCGCCCGGTGGACGAGCTCGAGATCGCCCGTGACGAGCGCCGGCGGCGGACCCAGCTCCCGGGCCTGCGCCGCGGACGTCCAGCCCGCGAGCTGCTCCGTCGCCGTCGCGATCGCGGCCTCGGGGTCGATGTCCCCGACGAGCACCAGCGTGGAGCCACGCGGGACGACGCCGGCCGTGTGCAGGGCCCGCACCTCGGCGACCTCGACGGCCGCCACGGCGTCCCCGGTCGGCATCTCCAGCGCGATCGGGTGCGTGCCGAACCGCTTGCGCTGCAGCGCCTCCCGGGCGACCGTGCGCGGCTGGGCACGGGCGACGCTGATCCGTTCGACCAACCGCTCCCGCTCCCGCACCGTCTCGGTGTCCGGATAGGCCGCCGCGGTGAGGACGTCCGCGAGGACGCGGATCATCACCGGAAGCCCCTCGGCGAGGCCCGACCCGTGCACGACGAGACGCTCCGGATCGACCGCCACACCGAGGTCCGCGCCGACCGACGCGAGCTCGTCGTCGATGCCTACGCGGTCCCGGGTGGCCGTACCGGTGAGCAACGTGGACGACAGGAGCTCCGCGCGGGCGGTGAACGCGGTGTCCGCGACCTCCCCGGGCGCGGCGAACGGGATGCGCAGCCGGATCTCGACCATCGGGACGCCCGGCCGGTGCACCGCGAGGACCCGCAGGCCGTTGGGCATCGTGGTGGCGGTGACGTCCGGGAGCGGGACCTCGCGCGTCTCACCCAGCGGCGGCAGCGGGCGCGGGCCGGCGGCGGTGCGGCCGATCTCCTCGGCCGTGCGGTGCGTCGTGGGCGCGCTCATCGCTCGTCCTCTCCTTCTGCGCGGTCGTCCGCGGCGGGCTCGACGAGCAGGACGGCGCGGCCGGCGGAACGCAGGGCACCCGCGGCGGCCCGGACCTGCTCGGGGGTGACGGCGGCGATCCGTTCGGGCAGCTCGTAGGCGAGCTCGGCCCGGCCGTAGAGCAGTTCACGGGCACCGAGACCCAGCATCCGGTACATCACCCGGTCGTCCTCGTGGTGCAGGGCGGCGGCCCAGCGGGCGGACTGGCGGGCCAGCTCGTCCGTGGTGGGGCCCTCGGCCGCGAGCCTGTCCAGCTCCTCGTCGATCGCGCCGAGCACCCGGTCCGGGTCGACGTTCGCGGGATGGACGGCGGTGATCGTGAAGGTGTCCGGGTCCCGCGCGTCGAGCGGGCCGCCCATCAGGCCGTTGCTCGCGCTCACGTCCGTGACCAGCCCGTCCTTGTGCACCAGGCGGCGCTGCAGGCGGGCGGCCTCGCCGTCCCCCAGGACCGACGCGAGCAGCGCGTGGCCGAGGTAGCCGTCGAGGTCCGTGGTGGGGTCCGGGACCCGGTACCCCACGGCGAACGCCGGGAGCGGGGCGTGCGCGTCCGGCACCGACTGCCGCCGCTCGGTGCCCGGGATCGGCTCGGCGAACGAGGGCCGCACCGGGGTGGGCCGTTCGGGGATGTCCCCGAAGTGCTTCTCGATCAGCGCCAGCACGCCGTCGACACCGCCGCCGGAGCCGAAGTCCCCGTGCACGGTGACCTGCGCGTTCCCCGGGGCGTAGAAGGTGTCGAAGAAGGAGGCGGCGTCGTCGAGACTCGCCTGCTCGAGCTCCGAGAAGTCCCCGTAGCCGTTGTGCGCGTTCGGGAACGTGTCGTAGAGGACCGGCGGCAGCAGGATCCAGGGGAACCCGCCGTAGGGCCGGTTCAGCACGTTGAGCCGGATCTCCTCCTTGACCACGTCCACCTGGTTGCGGAGGTTCTCCTCGGTGAGCTTCGGCGCGCGGAGCCGATCGGCCTCCAGGAACAGCGCACGCTCGAGCGCCGCGCCCGGGAGGACCTCGAAGTAGTCCGTGTAGTCCTGGTGGGTGGAGCCGTTGAAGACCCCGCCCGAGCCCTGGACGTGCCGGAAGTGCGCCAGCTTCTCCAGGCTCTCGCTGCCCTGGAACATCAGGTGCTCGAAGAGGTGCGCGAACCCCGTCCGGCCCTCCGGCTCGGAGCGGAAACCGACGTCCACGTGCACGGCGACGCCGACGACGGGGGTGGCGGGATCCGGCACGAGGAGCACCCGCAGCCCGTTCGGCAGGATCGACCTGTGGAGTTCGATGGCTGACACGATTCGACCCTAGCCCGCGGCACCGACAGTCCGCCCGCCGCCGTGGCACGCCGGTCGGGGACCGGCCGGGCAGGTGTCCTCGTGGGCGACCCCGGAGCCAGAGCGCCGTCCGTCGTCCCGCGGTGGGGCGCAGGCCGCGGGCGATCAGGTCCACGGCCACCCCGGCGACGACCATCGCGCCCAGGACCCGGTCAGCATCCCGGACAGCAGCGCCGCCGTCGTGAGGACCGCGGTGGCGGCACCGGTGGGCAGGTGCCGGCGCCGGGCGAGCAGCAGCAGCGGCGCGAGCAGCACCAGGTTCGTGACGATCATCCGCACGGCGAGGTCCTGCGAGCCGGACTCCGGGTCCGAGAGATCAGCCCGAGGTGCCGGGGCTGAGAAACCCACACCGACACCAGCGTCATGACGACGTCGGTCCGCCGGGTGACGTGGGTGCGCGGCTCCCCGGAGTCCCGGAACAGCGGCCAGGTGCGCTCGGGATCCGGCTCGCGGATCGCGTCCCGGCAGGCGGTCCTGTCGGTCATCCGTCCCGCTGCTGGTGCGGTCAGGCCGGGGGCAGCACCACGAACTGCCGCAGCGCGAGGTCCGGATAGGTCACCGGCCCCCGCGGGCCGGGAGTGTGGTCCACGTTGATCCCGGTCTCGGGCAGGCCGAGCAGCTTGTAGCCGTCGAGCAGGCGGGTCGGGGTGTTCCAGAACGCGCCGGTGCCGGTGTAGGCGTCCAGGAACGCGTGCGCGACGGCCTCGTCCTCGGCGCAGATGCACGCCGCCAGCCCGGACGTCTCCCGGGCCGCCGTGAGGGCGGCGTCCACGGCGCCGTCGACGGGTGCGACCGTCACGTGTGCCTCGTTGCCGGAGTCCAGCGCCCACTCGTGCCCCAGGGCGTGGGCGTGCGGCGGCAGGCTCAGCGCGATCCCCCGGTCCCGCAGCACCTTCTCCGCGACCGGGAGGAGCCGGTCGTAGACGGGCCGGTCGATGAGCAGCAGGTTGAGCCGGTTGCAGACGCCGAGCCGGTCCGTGGACTCGTGCACGAGCCGCTCGACCACGGCGTCGTCCGCGCTGGAGTCCAGGTAGAGGACGCCACCGCCGTCCGCGTGGGCGAGGATGCGGGTGCCCGCGGCCGCGCCGAGCGCGGAGAGCTTGCGTGTGACCTCGCCACTGCCCCGGACGACGACGAGCGGCACCAGATCGGGCAGCCCGACCAGCGCCTCCGCGCCGGCGTGACCCGGCAGCGGGACGAGCTGCACGGCCCCGGACGGGATGCCGTGGGCCTCGAGCGCGGGCGCGATCACGAGCTCGACGAGCGCCGTCGCGCTGCCCAGCGCGGCGGAGCCGGTGCGCAGGACGGCGGCGCTGCGGGCCTTGAGCACCTGCGAGGCGACGTCGATCGTCACGTTGGGGCGGGCCTCGAACACCGCCCCGATCACGCCGACCGGGACGCGCCGCTCGAACACCCGCTCGCCGGACGGCAGGGTGCGGACGAACCGCTCGGTCTCCGGCTCGAGGGTGTCCGCGAGGACCTCGAGCTGCACGGCCATGTCCGCCAGGCGTTCCGGGGTGATCCGCAGCCGGTCCAGCAGGCCCGCGGCCATGCCGTTCGCCGTGGCGGCGTCGACGTCCGCGGCGTTGGCGGCCAGCAGTTCGGGCGCCTGGGTGCGGAGCAGCCCGGCGGCGCTCCGCAGGGCGGCGTCGACGGCCGGCCCGCCCGCGGCACGGACGCCCGGCGCGGCGGCGGCGGCGCGCTGCGCGGAGG
>JAOZVV010000036.1 GCA_025869365.1 Pseudonocardia sp. | reverse complement strand
CTCGGACGGGTGGCCCGCGGCGAGCTCCCCGAGCCCCATGGACACCGCCAGCAGCAGCGCCAGCACCAGCGGGGTGTTGAGCCGCGGGCGCAGGGAGGGCCGGCGGTGGGCGAGACGGGGTCGCCAGGACGGCACGTTCGGTGACGACACGGTTCGGGCCTCCTCGCCTGGACCACCTCCGGGGTCCAGGGAGGCGTACGACGAAGCCGGACGCTAGAGCGCCGATGATCCGGTGCCGGGCCCGCCACGCGGGCAGGCCTGCGCGATTCGCTCGAACAGCCCAGGCTCCGCGCCGCCAGCCGATCGGGCTAGCGCCCGATCGGCCCACCACCGTCGGGCGACCGGCCGACCGGACGCAACGCCGCTGCTCAGACGGCCGGGAGCGGCTCCTGCTCGTGCCTGCGCTCGGTGACCATCAGCACGGCCGCGACCAGCGTCTGACCCACCAGCCACGACGCCCCGACCCCGACGAGCCCCCAGGCGGGCATCAGGATCCACGAACCGGCGATCACGATGACGGAGATCGTGGCCGGCACGACGATCAGCACGGACATCCGGCGCTGCACCCGCGCCATCGCCAGGGCGGACGCCGTGACGATGTTCGGCAGCGCGGACAGCGCGCAGAGGACGAGGCACCACGTCCCGCTCTCGGCGTAGTAGCTGCCGAAGATCGAGAGGATGGGGTAGGCGCCGAAGGTCAGGATCGCGACCGCCGGGACGGTCAGCATCAGGGCCCGCTTGCTCGTCGCCCGCCGGGCCTCGCGCGCCCCGGCCGGGTCGTTCGCGGCGTGCGCGACCATCGACTGCGTCATGCCCGTGACCACGAGGTACAGGGCCATCGCCATGGTCCAGACGATCTGGTAGGTGGCGGCGTACTCGGCGCCGATCCGGCTCAGCGCCAGCAGCGGGATGCCGTAGATGGCGCACTGCCAGAAGATCGAGCCGGTGTAGTCCGCGCCGGCGAACCGGGCGATTCCCTTGATCGTGATCGGCTCGACGGTGGTGGGCTTCGCGGCGTGCCTCGGCACCAGCTTCACGAACACCCAGGTGCTGATGCCCAGCACCGCGATCGCCGTCGCGATCACCCAGGACAGCGCGATACCGCCCGGGATCACGACGGCCGCGGCCACGACCAGCAGGCCGATCTTGAGCAGTGCGAAGACGAGGTTCTCCACCGGGACGACCATCGCCCGCCCGAGGCCGGTGAGCAGGTTGTCCTGGACGTCGAAGATCGCCATCAGCGGCGTCCCGATCGCGAAGAACACCACCAGCGCGCCCAGCCCGGCGACCGCGACCATCTCCGGCGCCCACAGCGGCGCACCCAGCGCGAACACGATCCCGGCGAGCGCGGCGGCCGTGACCGCGGCGGCGTAGGCGCCGGCGACGAGCCGCCGCGTGCCCCGGCCCGCGACCGGGACGAACCGCAGCAGCGCGTTCTGCATGTTCAGGTGCGCGATCGCGCCGAGCATGTTCAACGTGGACAGTGCCGCCGAGTTCACGCCCGCCACCTCGGGGGTGAACAGCCGCGCGACGAGGATCCAGTACAGGAGACCGACGGCCGAGCTGAGGGCGGAGCTGAGGACGAGCGCCAGGCCGTCACGGTGCACCGGCGCCGTCCAGGCGGAGAGCCCGCCGAGTCCCTTGCGCGGCGCGTTCTCGGTCTGCTGGGTCAACGGGGGTCCTTCCACCGGACGCCCACCGGGGAGCGAATGTCCGAATCGCACTCTTGGGGGGAAATGGCCCCCGACCTGCGGCGACGACGCGCGTCCCTGGGTCGGGGAGCGCGTTCTCCCGCGTTGCCGGGAGGGTACTGAAGGGCCCCCGGACGGGTGAGGAGGACCCCTCGCGTCCACGATCTCCGCAGAACTGGGGATCCTCGGACGGCCCGTTCCCTGCAGAGTGCTCACCATGACCTCGGCGCAGTCCACCCGATCCGCCAACCCGTTCACCTGGTTCGCCCGGGGCGGGTGGTACTTCGCCGTCGTGCTGCTCACCGCGGGCATGTTCAGCCCCGTCCCGTTCGCCCACGCCGCGACCCGGTTGCGCACCCCGCTCGCCTGGCTCTGGCCGGTCCTCTACACGGCCGCGGTGGTCACGCTGCTCGTGCTGCTGCCGCCGGGCGAGGCGCCGCCGTCCGCCCGGGGCGACGTGGTCGGCGGGCTGCTCGTCGGTCTGCTCCTGGCCTCGCTCGTGCATCTCACGGTCCTGCGCCGGCAGGTCTGGCCGCGCGACGGGCGCCCCCGGCCGGCCGCCGCGTCGGCGCACGACGACCCCGCCGTGGTCGCCGCCCTCGCGGCCCGGATCCGGCGCGCCGAGTCCCGGACGATCGCCGCGACGGACCCGCTGCTGGCCCGCGAGCTGCGGATCGGCCGTCCGGACCTGCCCCGGACCTACGACGACGGCGGCCTGGTCGACCTCAACTCCGCACCCGCGCAGATCATCGCGCACACCTGCGGCATCCCCGTCGACGCGGCGCAGCGGATCGTCACCGCCCGGGTCGCGGGCGGTGTCCTGTTCGTCCGGGTGGAGGACGCCTTCACCTGGACCGACGTGCCCGTCGAGCTGTGGGACCGGATCCGGGACCGCGGCGTCGTCTACTGAACCGGGGCCGATGAGCACCGCGGACGTCGAGGCGCCCGAGTAGCGTCGAGGGGTGACTGCCTGCGCGATCGTCGGCGGCGGACCCGGCGGGATGCTACTGGCCTACCTGCTCGCCAGGGCCGGGATACCGGTGACGCTCCTGGAGTCCCAGAAGGACTTCGACCGGGACTTCCGCGGGGACTCCCTGCACCCCTGGACCCTCGAGCTGTTCGACGAGCTGGGCCTCGCGGACGAGCTCCTGGAGCTCCCCCACTTCCCCGCCCGGTTCTTCCGCCTCCACACCCCGAGCGGCACGCTCACCACCACGGACTACTCGAAGGTGCGGAGCCGCTTCCCCTACGTCGCCCTGATGCCCCAGGCGCAGTTCCTGGACTTCCTCGCCCGCAAGGCCGCGGAGCTGCCGAACTTCACGCTGCGGCTCGACGCCAAGGTCACCGGGCTCGTCCTCGACGGGGACGTCGTCGCCGGCGTCCGGCTGGCGGACGGCGAGGAGCTGCGGGCCCCGCTGGTCGTCGGCGCGGACGGCCGGTTCTCCCGGATGCGCCGGCTCGCGGACCTGCCCGCCCGCTCGCTCGGCGCGCAGACGGACATCCTCTGGTTCACCCTGCCCCGGCTGCCGTCGGACCCGCCCGAGGCGGACGTCGACCTCTACTTCGGCGCACACCACTACGTCGGGCTCCTGGGCCGGCCGGCCGAGTGGCAGGTGGGCTACTCGCTGCCCAAGGGCGGGTACCCGGAGCTGCGGGAGACGGGCGTCGAGCCGATCCGGGCCTTCCTGCGCGAGCACGTCGGCTGGCTGGCGGACCGGGCGGACCGGCTCACCGACCTGGCGCAGACGACGTTGCTCTCGGTGGACATCTCCCGGGTCGAGCGCTGGTACCGGCCGGGGCTGCTGCTGATCGGCGACGCCGCACACGTCATCTCCCCGGTCGGCGGCAACGGGATCCTGATGGCCCTGCAGGATGCCGTCGCGGCGGCGAACCGGCTGGTCCCGGGGCTCCGCCGGGTGAACGTCCAGGCCGAGAACATGCAGGGCGAGAACGTCCAGGGCGAGAACGTCCAGGCCGGGAACGTCCGGGGCGCGCACGTCCGCGAGAGCGACCTTCGGGCGGTGCAGGAGGACCGGCAGGCCGCGATCGAGACCGTGCAGGCCCAGCAGGTGCGCACGGAGCAGCGGGTGGCGAAGGCCCGGGAGAGCGGGAAGCCGATCGGGCCGCCCGGATTCCTGCGCTGGATCACCGCCGTCCCCGGCGTGCGCGGGCGTTCGGCGCGGGCCAACGCCTACGGGCCGAACCCGCCGTCGCTGGACCCGGCGGTCCTGCTCGACCCCGTGCGCTGACCCGGTGGGCCACGACCGGGCGCTCCGACTGGGGCCGGGCGGTCCCGGCGGCTACCGTCGCCGCCCGTGACGATCGAGCAGCAGGCGGCGCCGTTGGCGCGGGTGGTCCGGGACGGGTTCGTGGAGTCGGTGCATCTCGGGCACCTGGTCGGGCTCGACGCGGGCGGTGCGGCCGTGGTGCGTTCCGGGAGCCCGGACGTGACGTTCTTCCCGCGCTCGTCGCTGAAGCCGGTGCAGGCCGCGGCCATGATCCGCGCCGGGCTGGACCTCGACGGGGAGCTGCTGGCCCTGGCCTCGTCCAGCCACTCAGGCGAACCGGGCCACCTCGACGGTGCCGCCCGCATCCTCGCCGCGGCCGGGCTGGGCCCGGAGGACCTGCAGAACACCCCGGACCGGCCGCTGGATCCCGGCGCCGACGCGGCCTGGCGCGCCGCGGGGACCGCGCCGTCCTCGCTCGCGCAGAACTGCTCGGGCAAGCACGCGGCGATGCTCGCGACCTGTGTCGCGAACGGCTGGGAGACAGCCGGGTACCGGGAGCCGGACCATCCGCTGCAGCGGGCGATCCGGGCGCACGTCGAGGCGCTGACCGGGGACGCCGTCGAGCACGTCGCCGTCGACGGCTGCGGGGCGCCGCTGTTCTCGTGCACGGTCACCGGCCTCGCCCGGGCCTTCGCCGCGCTCGCCACCGCACCGGCCGGGAGCCCGGAGGGCCGGGTGGCCGCCGCGGTCCGGGCGCACCCGTGGTGGCTGGGCGGCACCGGTCGCGAGGTCACCCGTGTCGTCGAGGCGGTGCCGGGGCTGATCGCGAAGGACGGCGCCGAGGGGGTGTTCGCGGCTGCGCTACCGGACGGCCGGGCGTTCGCCCTGAAGGTCCTCGACGGGGCGAAGCGCCCCGTCCCGACGCTGGTCGCCGCCACCCTGGACGCCCTCGGGGCCGGGTCGGCCGAGGTCGCGGAGATCGGCCGGGTGGCGGTGCTGGGTCACGGGGTGGCGGTGGGGGCCGTCGAGCCGTCCGTCGGGTCCTCGGCCGCGGTCTGAGTCTCGAGCTCGGCCATCATGCGGTCGGTCCGCCGGCGGACGACGAGGGTGCCGACCACGCCCGCGACCACCGCGAGGACCAGCCCGACCCAGGAGAACCGGGACAGCCACCGCTCGGCCGCGAGCCCGAGGTAGTAGACGACGGCCGTGGTGCCGCCCGCCCAGCAGATCGCGCCGGTGACGTTGGCGACGAAGAACCTCGGGTACGGCATCTTCAGCGCACCCGCCAGCGGCCCGGCGAAGATCCGCAGCAGCGCGATGAACCGGCCGACGAACACCGCCCACACGCCCCAGCGGGCGAAGAGCCGCTCCGCGAGCGCGACGTGCCCGGGCCCGAAGTGCTTCGGGAACCGCCTGCCCAGCAGGGCGAACAAGCTCATCCCGTACCGGCGCCCGATGCTGTAGCCGATCGAGTCCCCGATCACCGCGCCCGCGATCGCCGCGCCGGCGACACCGAGCGGGCTGACCGCCAGCTCGTGGTGCGAGGCCAGCAGCGCCGCGCTGACCAGCACGATCTCGCCGGGCAACGGGATGCCGAGGCTCTCGACCCCGATCACCCCACCGACGATGAGGTACACGGCGAGCGGGGGGATCGCCTGCAGCAGCGCGTCGACCGTCATGACGACAGCCTGCCGGACGCCCTCGCGGGCGTGCACGGGGATCACCACCACCGCCGCGGGGTGGGTGGTACCCCGGTCCCGACCGGTTGTCCGGATGATCCGGTTCACGCGGACCAGACCGGCGCTGACTAGCGTTCCTCCCGTGCGTTCCCTCGCCCGCACCATCCCCGTCCTCGTCGCGTTCACGGCCTTCGTCACGGGCGCCTGCTCCACACCGACACCGACACCGGCCGGCCCGGCCGGGGTCCCCTCGTCCGCACCCGGCGTCTCGGTCCAGCGCACCGCCGCGGAACCGCGCACGCTCGTCGGCGGGTTGGACGTCCCGTGGTCGCTCGCGTTCCTGCCGGACGGCGCCGCGCTGGTCACCGAGCGGGACTCGGCGCGCCTGCTGCGGGTGTCCCCGGACGGCACGGCGACGCCGGTCGGGACCGTCGCCGGGGTCCGACCGGCCGGCGAGGGCGGCCTGCTCGGGATCGCGGTCTCCCCGGTCTTCGCGACGGACCGGGCCGTCTACGTCTTCTACACCGGCGCGGACGACGACCGGGTCGTCCGGCTCACCGCGGCGCCCGACGGGACGATCGACGGGGCCGCACAGCGGGTCGTCGTGTCCGGGATCCCGAAGGGCACGATCCACAACGGCGGCGGCCTCGCCTTCGGCCCGGACGGTCAGCTCTACGTGGCCACCGGCGAGGCCGGACGGCGCGACCCCGCGCAGGACCGCGACGACCTCGGCGGCAAGATCCTGCGCGTCACCCCGGACGGCGCCCCCGCCCCGGGCAACCCCTTCGGCACGGCCGTGTTCAGCTACGGCCACCGCAACGTCCAGGGCCTGGCCTGGGACCCGGACGGCCGGCTCTACGCCCCCGAGTTCGGGCAGAACACCTACGACGAGGTCAACGCGATCACCGGCGGCGCGGACTACGGCTGGCCGACGGTCGAGGGCGTCGGCGGGCGGGCGGGGCTCGTCGATCCGCTGCTCACCTGGACCACGGACGAGGCGTCCCCCAGCGGCATGGCCTACGCGGACGGCTCGCTGTACGTCGGTGCCCTGCGCGGGGAGCGGTTGTGGCGGGTCCCGCTCGACGGGAACGGCCGGGTGGGCACGCCGGAGCCGCTGTTCACCGGGCGGTTCGGCCGGCTCCGCGGCGTCGCCGCGACACCGGACGGGAGCGCCCTCTGGGTCACCACGAGCAACCGCGACGGCCGGGGTGACCCGGGCGCGGACGACGACCGGATCCTGGTCATCCCGCTGCGGTGACGGGTAGACAGGGATGGTGAGCGCGAACGTGATCGTCAGCACCGTCGCCGGCCGGGTCGAGGGCACCACCGCGGACGGGGTGAGCCGGTTCCTCGGCGTCCCGTTCGCCGCACCGCCGGTGGGTGCGCTGCGTTTCGCCGCCCCCGCACCCGTCCCGGCCTGGGACGGGATCCGGGACGCGTCGAAGCCCGGCCCGAACGCCCCGCAGAACACCCGGGCGTTCCCGGGCCTCGATCTCGCCCCGATCATCGGGACGGGCTGGCGGGAGGGCGAGGACTACCTGACCGTCGACGTCTGGACGCCGGACCCGACGGCCACCGGGCTGCCCGTGATGGTGTTCGTGCACGGCGGCGCGTTCGTCGCCGGCGAGCCCGGCGCCCCCACCTACGACGGGACCGCGCTCGCGGGCGCCGGCGTCGTCCTCGTCTCGGTGACGTACCGGCTGGGCGTCGAGGGGTTCCTCCCGCTGCCCGGCGGCGCCACCAACATCGGGCTGCGGGACCAGATCGCCGCGCTCGAGTGGGTACGGGAGAACGTCTCCGCGTTCGGCGGGGACCCGGACCTGGTGACCGTGTTCGGCGAGTCCGCCGGCGCGATGAGCATCGGCTGCCTGCTCGGCTCGCCGCGCGCCCGCGGGTTGTTCCGGCGGGCGATCGTGCAGAGCGGCGGCGCGGAGATGGTCCGGACGGCCGAACCGTCGTCCCGGTACGCCCGGGTGGTGACCGACGCGCTCGGCGTCGAGTTCTCCGCCGACGGCGTCCGCGGCCGTCCGGTGGCCGACGCGCTCGCCGTCCAGGAGACCCTCGCGGACCCGCTCAAGCGCGGTGACCTGCGCGAACCGGACGGCACCGATCCCGGTCTCGGCCTCGGCGCCTTCCTCCCCGTGGTCGGTGACGACGTCCTGCCCGAACCCCCGCTCGACGCGCTGGCGGCCGGCTCGGCCGCGGACGTCGACGTGCTCGTCGGCGCGAACGCGGAGGAGATGAACCTCTACCTCGTCCCCACCGGCGCGATCGAGGTGATGACGGCGGACCAGGTCCGGATGGCGCTGGGCATGGTCCGCCCGGACGCGACGGAGCTGCTCACGGCGGCCGGGCTCGACGAGACCGGCGCGCACGCCGGGCAGGTCTTCGCCGCGGTGATGACCGAGCTGGTCTTCCGCGGCCCGGTGCGGCGGCTCGCCGAGGCGCACACGGGCAGCACCCACGTCTACGACTTCGCCTGGCGCTCCCCTGCCTTCGACGGCCGCCTCGGCGCCTGCCACGGCCTCGAACTGCCGTTCGTCTTCGGCACCCTGAGCTCTGCGACCGGGACCTCCGGGCTGCTCGGCGAGCCCGCCGCGCCGCAGGCCGTCTCGGACCTGGTGCAGGCGGCGTGGGTGGCGTTCGCCCGCACCGGGGACCCCGGGTGGCCGGCGTTCGACGCGGCCCGCCGGGTGCTCCGGATCGACGTCGACCCCGACGTGGTCACCCTGCCGCAGGTGTGAGGACCACCCGCCCACTACCGTTCGGCGCGTGACTTCCCGCGAGAGCACGCGCGTCGGCCGGTACGTCCGGATGGTTGCCGTCCCCGGATCGGGCGACGAGCTCGCCGAGAACCTGCTGAAGGTCGCCGAGGGCATGCGGGGCGCCCCGGGCTGCGAGCTCTACATCGTGAACCGGACGCCGGACGAGGAGGACGCCGTCTGGGTCACCGAGGTGTGGGCGGACGAGGCGTCGTCCGAGGACGCGTTGAACCGGGATCTCGGCGAGGCCGGGCTCGGCTCGGTGCTCCCGCTGCTCGCGGGCCCGCCGGAGTTCATCGAGCTGGCGCCCGTCGGAGGCCCCGGCCTGTCGTCCTGATCCTGCTCCGCTCAGGCTGTCGCGGTCCGCACCGACGGAAGCCGGCGCAGCCGTTCCAGCAGCAGCGCGGTCCCGTCGGCGTCGAGCAGGACGGTGACCTCGAGCGTGCCGCGACGCAGGTCGACGGACATCCCGCGCACCTCGTAGGCACGCCCGCGCAGGAGCGTGACGACGCGGAGGACGGCGTCCATCCCGCCGTCGAGACGGGTGCGGACGAGCCGCTGGCGCGGGGTGTCGTCCGCGAGGACGGTGACGGGCTGACCGAGGACCGGCTGATCGAGGACCGGCTGATCGAGGACTGGGGCGCTCATGGGGGCTCCTGGAGATCGGTGCGGAGTGAACCGGACCGAGCCAGGCCTCGGGGCGGGCAGGTGTCGGCGAGCAGGGGTCACCGACCGCGCGCCGGCGACCTGGCTAGCCGGCGCGCCGGATAATGATCTCCCACCGGAAGCCGCGCACGGGGTGACCGTACCTCGATCTCGTGCACGTCACCACTACCGGTCCCGCTCGCGGGAGGGTTTGCGGCTCGCCCGCAGCGCCCCCGCGTGGGCCTTCGCGGACGCGTCGCCCCGGGTCTTGATCAGGCTCGCGATCGTGACGACCGCCAGCACCACCACGATCACGCCCAGGCTGAGCGGCGTGGAGATCTCCGGCACGGACTCGGAGACGTCCACGTGCAGCCAGTGCAGGATCAGCTTCACGCCGATGAACGCGAGGATCAGCGACAGCCCCACCGACAGGTACACCAGACGGTCCAGCAAGCCCTTGACCAGGAAGAACAGCGCCCGCAGGCCGAGCAGCGCGAACGCGTTGGCGGCGAAGACGATGTAGGGCTCCTCGGTCACGCCGAACACCGCGGGGATGGAGTCCAGCGCGAACAGCAGGTCGATCCCGCCGATCGCGATGAGCACGATGAACAGCGGGGTGACCACCCGCCTGCCGCCGAGGCGGGTGACCAGTTTGCCCTCGTCGTACTCGTCGCTGACCGGGAAGAGCTTCCGCGCGCCCCTGACGACGGCGTTGTCCTCGACGTCCGGGTCCTCGTCCCGGTGCCGGAACAGCTGCACGGCGGTGAAGAGCAGCAGCAGGCCGAAGACCAGGAACATGAACGAGAACAGGTTGAGCAGGGTCGCGCCGACGGCGATGAAGATCGCGCGCATGATCAGCGCGAGCACGATGCCGAAGGTCAGGACCTTGTGCTGGTACTTCTCCGGTACCGCGAACGTCGTCATGATGATCACGAAGACGAACAGGTTGTCGACCGAGAGGCTCTTCTCGACGATGTAGCCGGCGAAGTACTCGGTGCCGAACTCCGCGCCGGCGATCATCCAGAAGACCACCCCGAAGGCGACGGCCACCAGGATGTAGAAGACGGACCAGGCGGCCGCCTCGCGGAACCCGACGCGGTGCGGGCGCGCCGACGCGAGGATCAGGTCGAGGGCGAGCAGAAGCACGATCACGCCGATCGTGGCGGTCCAGGCGAGACCGCTGACCTCGAGCACGCGTTCCTCCGGGGTGTTCGTGGCTGGGCTGCGACCGGGTCACCCGGGCCCCTCGGGGCCCCGCGCCCGCTCGAAACAATCAGGACGAACCGGGCACGTTCCAGGTGTACCAGAGGACGGCCGGCCTCGCCGCGGGACAGTGCTCCCACCCCGCGGCCGGGCGGGTTCAGCGGGGAAGGGCGCGCCCGATCACGATCCCGATCCCGACGAGCACCAGCGCCGCCACCACGGCCGTCGCGGCGGGATACGGATGCCGGAAGGCGGAGACCCGCCGGACCTCGGTGCCGTCGCCGGCGTCGTCCGCAGCGCCGGCGGCGATGTCGGTGCCGTCGGTGCCCTCGACGAGGGAGTCGGCGTCCCGGAGCGGGCCCGGTTCGTCCGCCGCCCACGCCACGCGGGCCGCCTCCCACCGCTGCTCGTAGGGCGCGGGATCGCGACCGTGCACCACCAGGAAGGACACGACGGACGGCCACCGCGGGAGTGCGGTCCGGGCGCCCCCGCTCGTCCGGCGCGGGCTGAGCATCCGGGAGCAGGTCGCCGAGGACACCGTCACGAGCTCGGGGCGGCCGGCCCGCACCGCGACGATCGCGTCCTCGACCTGCCGGAGCCGCTGGTACGGCCCGTCCGTGTAGATCTCCCGCAGCTCCCCGACGATCTCCGCGACCGCCGCGGGGAGGCCCTCCCGAACGGGATCGAGTCCCTTCCTCGGCATGGAACTCCGGTCCTTTCCTTCCGCCCGCCTCCGCGGAGTTCGCTGCAACATTGCGGTTGGTTACACCTCGGCTCCGGTCACTGGACGTATCACCGCAGCCGGGCAGACCGTCTCCCCACCGGGCCGTACACCCGGCCCGCCCTCGACGGAGGTGATCCGACCTGCCGACCGCAGAGCCCGCCCGGGCCGATCCGGCCACCGCCTGCCCGGCCGGCCGCATCCCGGCGACGCCGGCCGTGCACGCCCGGCTGGACGCGCCCGTCGGAACCCTCGTCCAGGTCGGCACGGTCGCCGTGCCACTGCGCCCACGGCGCCCGCGACCCGCGGAGCTGCCGCCGCGACCGGCGCGGTTCGTCGGGCGGGAGCGGGAGGCGGCCGTCGTCACCCGGGTGGCGGCGCGGGCCGGCAGGGTGCGGTCGGTGCTGCTGGCGGGCCGGCCGGGGTCCGGCAAGACCGCGCTGGCCGTGGAGTGCGCCCACCGGGGCGTCGGCCTCTTCCCGGACGGCGTCGTGTTCGCCGAGCTCGGCCTGGTGGACGGGCGGGGGCCGTCCGTCCACGAGCTCGCCGGGCGGCTGCTCCGCTCGCTGGGCGCCCGCGTCCCGGACGGGACCGGGGACCGCGCGTCGGCCTGGCGACGGCTGCTGCGGGAACGCCGCGTCCTCGTCGTCCTCGACGACGTGCAGGGCGCCGCGCAGGTCGCGGGTCTGCTGCCGGTGGCCGGGGACCGCGCGTTCGCCGTACTGACGGGCGGGTCCGGGCTGACCACGCTGACCGCGACGCTGCTGCGCCTGCGCCTCGGGGACCTGGACCCCGAGTCGTCGCGGGCGTGCCTGGGGCACGGCCGGGCGCCGGACCCCGCCCTCGACGAGCTCGCCCGGCTCTGCGCCGGCCTGCCGCTGGCCCTGCGGATCGTCGCCGCCCGGCTCGCCGCGGAACCCGGGCTCACGCCGGCCGGTCTCGCCGCCCAGCTCCGCCGCCGCCACCGCACCATCGACGAGCTGCGGGCCGGGGACCGGGCCGTGCGCGTCTCGTTCGAGGCCGCGCACGCGGGGCTGGGGGACGCGGAGCGCCGCCTGTTCCGGAGGCTCACCGCGGTCCCGTTGCGGGATGTCACCGTGCCCGGCGCCGCGGCTCTGGCCGCGCTCCCGGCGGGGCCGACCGCGGAGCTCCTCGCCAGGCTGCACGACGCCCAGCTGCTGGACCGCCTCCCGGAGCGGGTGCCGCGGTACCGGCTGCACGACCTGCTGCGCCGCTTCGGCGAGGAGAAGCTCCGGGCCCACGGGCCCGGCGAGGCCGCCGTCGCCCGGGAACGCCTGCTGGGGTACTACCGCGCGGCGCTGGGCCCGGGCGGCTCCGCTCCGGACCCGGCCTGGTTCGCGGCCGAGGGGGACAACCTGGTCGCCCTGGCCGGACACCTCGCGCAGGCCGCCGCCCCGGACGCGCGGGCGTTCCTGCAGCAGCTGGCGGACGCGGTCGCCCCGGGGCCCGGCGCGCACCCGGCCCACGACGCGTGGATGCGGATCCACGAGATCGCACTCGCCGCCGCCGGCGCGGACGGCCGCAGCGACCGCCGGACGGAGCTGCAGGTCCGGATGGGCGACGGGCTGCGGGACCGCGGGGACCTGGACGCGGCCGCCGAGTGCTACCGGGAGGCGATCGTGGCGCTGCGCGGGCTCGGGCCGGACCGGGCGGTCGTCGAGGCGCTGGCCCGCGCCCTGCACGGCCTCGGGGACGTCGAGTGCCTGCGGGGACGGCCCTGGCTCGCGCTGGGCCGGCAGCGGGCCGCCCTGCGCCGGTTCACCGAGCTGGGGTCCCCGTCCGGTCGCGCCCGGGCCTGGCAGGGGATCGGCGACGCCCGGCGCGGCGCCGGGGACCGGGACGGCGCGGACGACGCCTACCACGCGGCACTGGACCTGTTCGCCGAGGTGGGAGACGTCGCCGCCGCGGCGCGGACGCTGCAGAGACTGGGCGAGCTGTCCGCGGCCGGGGGCCGCCACCGCTCCGCCGCCGCGCAGTTCGAGCTGGCCCGGGCGGCAGCCGTGCTCGGGGCCGACGCCCCGGCCGAGGCCCGCGCGCGACGGTGGCTGGCCGTCACGGCGGCGGCCGGGGCTCAGGTCCGGCCGAGCCGCTCCCCCGCCGGGCCGTAGACCGTGCCGTCACTCGCGAACCAGCACCCGGCGACCCCTCGATAACGCCCGGTGCGCCCGCAGAAGCGCAGCGTCCCCGTCCCCCCGACCGGTTCCCCCGGCGCGACCGGAGGCATCGGACCGACCCGGCGGAGCCGCGGGACGGGCAGCGACGCGCCGTCGTGGCCGAGGAGGGCGAGCATGTCCTCGTCCAGCTCGTCCGCCTCGAGGTCCGGCGTCCACCGGTCCTCGTCGGGCGGGTCGGGATCGGCAGCCATGAACGGACCTCGCGTCGTGCGACACCGTGCGCACACGGCCGGACGAGGTCGATGATCTCCCGGATCAGCCGAGGTGATGACGCACGGATGCGACATGCGGCGGACCAGCGGGATCCGGGTCCCCGGGCTCGGCCTCCGCCAGCCGGTGCAGCCCCGCGGGATCCAGGACCGTGAGCCGGCGCGGCGTCGAGCGGTATCCGGTGTCGACGAGCCCCAGGTCCTGCAGCCGGGACAGCTCGGCGCCGACGATCCGCGGCTTGGCCCCCACCAGGTCCGCGATGCGCAACTGGGACAGCGGCACCTCGATCCGGCGGGCGTGCCCGTCGGCCAGCGTGCGGCCGAACTGCGCGCAGTGGTCCAGCAGGACCCGGACGACGCGGTCCCCGATCCGGCCGCGGGAGTAGCGGACCCGGCGGTCCGTGACCGCGCGCATCTTGCCGACGATCTCGGCCGTCAGGGCGCGTGCCGCGTCGGGACGGGTGGCGAGGAACCGGTCCAGGACCGTGGCGGGGAACGTCCGGCAGCGGGTCGGGGCGACGGCGCGGACCATCGCCGACCTCGGCCTGCGGTCCAGGTACCCGAACTCGCCGAGCAGGTCACCGGCCCGGCGGAAGGCGAGGAACAGCTCGTGCCCGGACTCGTCCGAGACGCTGACCGCGACCAGTCCGGACTCGATCACCAGCATGCTGTCCGAGGGCGAGCCCTGCAGCAGGATCATCGCGCCCTGCGGATGGTCGACCGGGTGGCCGAGCGCCCGGAGCTCCGCCCAGTCCTCGGGTGCCCACGCCGCGGGTGCCCCCATCGGCCGTCCTCCCCCCGGATCCGGAACCGAGCCGTACGAGCGTGTCCGAAACCTACCGCCACGTGCCCCTGACCTCGTAATGTCGCAGGTACAGGTTGGATCATGGGCAGCGGGGGGCTGATGACCAGGACGAACCGGTTGTGCGTGGCGGTCGATCTCGAGGGCTACGGCCGCCGCTCGCACACCGGGCAGGAGCGTGCGCAGGACGTCCGGCGCACGCTGCTCGACGGAGCCTGGCTCACGGGCGCGCCGGGGGCGGGGGAACGGCAGCCGAACGGGGACGGGGAGGGCGCCGTCGCCGACGAGCGGGTGGGGATCTGCGTCCTCCCGCGGTTCCTCGCGCTCCTGCGGGAGGGCCTGCGCCGCGCCAACCCCGAGGACCGGGTCGTCACGCGGTACCGGCTGCGGGTCGCCGCGGACCACGGTCCGGCGGGCAGGGCCCGCAACGGGTTCGCCGGGGACGCGGTCGTGCGTGCCTCGCGGCTGCTGGACTCCGGCATCGCCCGCCGCGCCCTCGACGCCCGCCCCGGCTCGGACCTCGCCGTCGTGCTCTCGGAGCCGGTCCATGCCGCGCTCCGGGCGTCGCCGCACGCGTACCCCGCGTTCCCCGCCGCCGAGTTCGCGCCGGTCCACGTCGTCGATCCCGCGAAGGCGTTCGCCGCGTCGGCCTGGGTGCACGTCGGCGCGCCCGTCCCGGCCGCCCGGCAGCAGCCCGTCGACGGCGGGGCGGGCGGTGCCGAGCCGTCGCCCGGCGGGGACGCGATGCGCGTGGAGGTGGCGGACGGCGGGCAGGTGGGTGCGATCGTGCAGATCCGTGAGCTGCACGGGGGCCTCGTGCTGGGCCGGGCCGCGGAGGCGCCGCGGTGACGGGCCCCGATCCGCGGCTCACCGTCCACGTGACGGCCCCCGTCGAGACCGTCGTGCAGATCGGCCGGACCGTCGTCGAGCCGGACCGGGCGGGAGCCCTGGAGCTCCCCGTCGCACCGCTGCCCGGCCGGGAGCCCGAGCTGGCCCGGATCGCCGAGGTCGTGGCCGGCTGCCCCGCGCTGGTGCTGCACGGGCCGCCCGGCAGCGGGAGGACTGCGCTGATGCTGGCCGCGGCCGCGCGGCTCGGGCCGCGGTTCCCCGGCGGGGTGCGCCTCGCGCACCTCGGTGACGCGGGTGACGATCCGGCACCCGCCCTGCGCACCGTGCTGCTCGGCCTGGGCGTCGAGGACCCGGAACTGCCGGACGACGTCGGCGAGCGCACCGCCCTGCTGCGCTCGCTGCTCGCCGGCACCCCGGCCCTGCTCCTGCTCGACGACGCCCGCTCCGCCGCCCAGGTTCGGGCGTTGCTGCCCGGGGGGCGCTCGCGCGCACTCGTCACCACCGGACACCCGTTCCCCGAGCTCGCGCTGGACGACGTGGCGTCCCTGCCGGTCGGGCCGCTGAGCGGCGCGGCC
>JAOZVV010000035.1:2884-15607 GCA_025869365.1 Pseudonocardia sp. | reverse complement strand
AGCAGCGTGATGTCCTCGCTGCCGCCGCCCCGGGCGAACCTGCTGCCCTTGGCGAAGTCCGCGCCGGAGATCAGCGCCGAGACGAACGCGGGGATCTCCCCCGGGTCCGCGGAGCCGTCTGCGTCGAACATGACGACGACGTCCCCGGTGGCCGCGGCGAACCCGCAGGCCATCGCGTTGCCCTTGCCCTTGCGGGTCTGGGTGATGCAGCGGGCCCAGGGCAGGGTGCGGCGGGCGGTCCCGAGGGTGTCGTCCGTCGAGTTGCCGTCGACGACGATCACCTCGTGCACGGCCGGGCGCACCGCGGCGATCGCGGGGAGCACGACCTCGAGGTTCCGGGCCTCGTTCCGCGTGGGGACGATGACCGTCACCGCGGGGTTGGCCGAGCGCCGCGGCGCCGGGCGCGGCCGCGGCCTGCGGGCCAGCTCCGGCGGGGGCACGGGTCGCAGGGGTGGCCGGGTGCCGAACTGGCCGGGGCCCTGGCCCGGCTGTGGGTACTGGCCCGGTTGGTGCCGGCCGGGCTGGTACTGGCCCGGCTGGTGCCCCGGGCGCGGTGAGGCGCCCGGCACCACCCCAGGTGTGGGGGCCGGACGGGGCGTCGAAACGGCGCTCACACAACCTCCATACAGGTCCGCTCGAGGACTACAACGACGACACGACCGCGCGGATGTGCGTGATCGACATCTCCACCCGTTAGGACGCGTCGACGGGCGAGTGGTTGCCTCGGAACTGCAGGTATTCCTCGTTTCCGTGATCGCAGCGTGATCTGGGCAGGTCGGGGCAGCCACGATCGGGTGCGAACCCACGTACTAGTACTGATCCGCTCGTGCCCGGGATGCGTCAGGCTCCCGGTATGTCCGCATCGACGGGAACTCCCGACCGGATCGCCGAGCTCGCCGCGGAGCTGGGCCGTCTGGGCCACCGCCTCGACGCCATGGGATCCGAGCTGTTCACGCTCTCCGGGGCGCCCACCGCAGCGGTGGAGGCCGGGGCCACCGCGGCTGCCGCGGCCTCCGACGAGGCCCCCGCGACCCCGGGGTCGGCTGCGCCGCAGGCGCCCGCCTCCCCCGGGTCGACTCCGTACCCGGGCAGGGCCCCGCACCCCGGAGCCTTCGGGCACCCGGGATCCGCCGGGCCCGCGAGTGGGCCGTACGCGAGCGGCCAGTACCCGAGCGGCCAGTACCCGAGCTACCCCGGCGGCCAGTACCCGAGCGGCCGGTACGGAGCGCCGCAGTACGGAGCACCCCAGGTCCCGGGAGCGCCCCAGTACCCCGGTGCCCAGCAGTACCCGGGGGCCCAGCAGTACCCGGGGGCCCAGCAGTACCCCGGCGCCCAGCAGTACCCCGGCGGCTGGGCGCCCCGCCCCGCCGGCCCCGCCCCCCGCGCCCCCCGGCCGCCGTCCGGCGAGAAGCTCCGGTCCTGGGCGTCGTCGCTGTCCGGTGCCCGGCTGCTGGCCTGGACGGGCGGCGCGGTGACCCTGCTCGGCCTCGTCATGCTGCTGGTGCTGGCGGCGTCTCGCGGCTGGTTCTCCCCCGGCGCCCGGGTGGCGCTCGGTGCGGTGCTCGGGCTCGCGCTCGTCGGGCTCGCGGTGCGGCTGCACCGCAAGGACTCCCCGGTCGGGGCGCTCGCCCTCGCCGGGACCGGCGTCGCGGCGCTCTACCTCGACGTCGCCGCCGCGACCGCGCTGTACGGCTTCCTGCCGGACGTCGCGGGGCTGGCGCTCGCGCTCGTCGTCGCCGCGGGGGGCATCGCACTCGCGGACCTGTGGCGCGCACGGCTGCTCGCGATCGGCGCGGTCGTCGGCGCCGCCGTGCTCGCGCCGTTCGTCGCGGACGGGTTCACGCCCCTGCTCGTCGCCCTGGTGCTGGCGTTGCAGGTCGCCGCGGCCCCCGCGGTGCTGCGCCGCGGATGGGTCCCGCTGATCCCGGTCGCGGCGGCGTGGCCCGCGCTCTACGGCGCGGTCGCGGCCGGCGCCTCCTGGTACGGCAGCACGCCGGCCGCCCTCGCCGCGAGCGTCGCGGTCCTGGTCGTCGGGGTCGCGCTCGCCGCGCCCATGGCCGTCCGGCTGACCGCCGGGCACGGTGCGCTCGCGGGCGCCGTCGCCGCGTCGGCCGTGCCGATGCTGGCCCTCGCCGCCCTGCTGGACGACGGGCGCGGCGCCCTGGTCGCGGCCGGCGCGGCCGTCGTCCTGCTCGGGTTCGCCGCCTGGCCCGCGCCCGTGAAGGCCATCCGCTACACGGCGTTGACGGCCGGCGCCGTCGCGCTCTTCCAGGCCACGATGCTCGCGGTCGACGGCACGACGCAGCACGCGGTCCTGCTCGGGCAGGGCATCGTGCTCGCGGTCCTCGCGGGGGTGCTGAAGGCGCGGCTGCCGTTGCTGGTCGGCGGCGCCTACGGCCTGATCGGGGTGCTGCTGACCGTGACCGACGAGGTGCGGCCGTCGGCACTCGCCTCCTTCTCGTCGTGGCCCTTCTTCACCCCCGCCGCCGAGCCGCGGACCGGTGCGCTGGTGGCCGGGCTCGGGCTGTCCGCGCTGGTCCTGGCGCTCGCCGTGGCCGTGCTCGTCGCGGCCGGCCGGACCGGGATCGTCCGGGCGGACTCGGCGACGGCCGGGCTGTGGGCCCCGACCGGGCTCGTCGGGCTCTACGGCGCCGCGGGCCTGGTGCTCACCGCCGCGCTGCTGATCTCGCCGGACCGTGACGGGTTCCTGCTCGGCCACGCGACCGTCACGGTGTCCTGGACGGTCGCGGCGCTCGTGCTGCTGGCCCGCGGGATCAGCCGGACCGCGTTGCGGGTGACCGGCCTGGTGCTCGTCGGCGCGGCGGTGGCGAAGCTCGTGCTCTTCGACCTCACCGCCCTCGACGGCCTGGCGCGCGTCGCCGCGTTCCTGGGTGCCGGTCTGGTGCTGCTCGCTGCGGGGACCCGCTACGCGAAGGTCGTGGCCCAGGCCTCGCAGGAGCGTGAGCCCTCTCCCGGAGGAACGGGCTGAGCAGGCCCGGCACCGCCCCCGCGGCGAACGCGATCCCGTCCTCGGCGTCGGCGTCGTGCGCGGTGAACGCACCGCGGCCCGCCGCCGTCGTCGCGGTCACGCTGACCAGGCCGGCGTGGCGCTGCCACGGGGACTGCCGGATCCGCCAGCCGATCACCCCGTCCCGGCGCAGCGCGACGGTGCTCCGGCGCAGCGACCCGGACCTGGTCACCAGGTAGCGGCCGGTGAGCCCGTGGCCGAGGTTGGCGGCGGCGTCCCGGGCGAGGAGCACCGCGACCGGCACGGCCAGCACCGCGAGCACGGCCGCCGCGATCACCAGGGGGAACGCCGGCACCAGCAGGCCGGGCAGGGCGAGGGCGAGGACCGGGGCCACGGCCGCGGGCAGCGCCCACGCGAGCCGTCGGCGCCGGGCGGCGGGCGGGTGCGGGGTCAGCGGCGCCGCCGTCGGGGACTGGGGCTCCCCCAGGACCACGGCCGCCACCCGCTCGGCCAGGGACCGCGGGGCGGCGGGAAGCAGGGTGCGGTGCTCGGTGCTCTCGGTCTCCGACCCCACGATCAGCCCGGTCGCCACGGCGTCGATCCGGGCGGCCCCGGCGAGCCGCACGCCGAGCGGCTCGACGAGCTCGACGCCGTGCAGCCGCCGTTCCTCCAGCGAGATCGACCGGGTGGTCACGACGCCGCGGCGCACCCGCAGCGTGCCGCCCGGCTCGCGGTCCAGCCGGAAGCCGCCCCAGGTCTCCAGGTACAGGGCGAGCGCGCAGAGCCCGCCGACCACCAGCAGGACCAGCCCGACGCCGACGCCGACGGCCGCCGGGGAGACGATCCGCGCGGCGTCGCCGACGGCGTCGAACAGGCTGTCGCGGACGCCGAGCCACTCCGTGAGCTGCAGCAGGATCCCGGGGACGCCGACCGCGAGCAGCGGGGTGGCGGCGGTGAGCAGGCCGTAGCGCATCCAGCGGGGATCGGCGCCCGCGATCCGCCCGTCCCCCGGCCCGGCCTGCGGCCCGCCCGCCGAGCGCATCGCGTCCAGCAGCACTGTCCGGAGCCGGTCGCCCTCGATCCGCTCGATCGGCCGCAGGCTCAGCGTCGTCTCGCCGGTGCCGCTGCGCTGCCCGGTGCCGACGCGCAGCGCGACCAGGCCGAACGTGCGAAGGACCGGCCCGGCGGTGACGTCGACCGTCCGGACGCGGTGCAGGGCCAGGCTGCGCCGTCGGCGCATCAGGACCCCGGACCGGACCTCGACGCGCTCCGGGGTGACCCGGTACCGGGCGCACCCCCAGCGCAGCCGGGCGGCGACCGCGGACCAGGCGACGATCACGAGTGCGGAGGACAGGATGACGGCGAGCGCGACGGGCAGCACGGCCGGCGCGCGGATCGCGACGCCGACCAGGACGAAGGAATCGGCGAGGGTCACCAGGGCGGCGGTCAGCACGACCGTCACGGCGACCGTGCGGCCGTCGAGCGTGGTCCAGCCGTCGTCGCCGGTGGGCGGGGACGCCGGGACCGGTGTCGCGGCGCCGGTGGTCACCGGCGCGGACCCGTCCCCCACCTCGGTACCTCTCCCCCCGCACGACCGGACACCGCCGGGACCGACTCGCGGTCCCGGGCGTGCACTCTCTCCCATGACGCCGCCGCAGCCGTGCCCGGGTGGGCGGAAGGGACGAGAAGAACGTTCACTCCCGGGAACGATCCTCCGGACCGGCCCCGCCGGGCCCCGGTCGTGCCGCACTCTTCGGGCATGAACGATCGCCACGCCACCGCGGTACTCACCCGGCAGGGAGAGCTGCGGGCCGAGCGGGCCGCGCTGGGTGGCGGCCACCGGGCCGAGATCCGCTCCGTGCTGGCCCTGGCCCGGCTCGACCTCGCCGGGGCGCAGCGCGCCGAGCTCGCCGGCCTGCGGGCCGATGCCGCGCACCGGATCGCCCGGACGGGTGGCCGGGGCCGGGCCCTGCTCCCGCAGTTGCTGTCCGCGGCGCTCGCCGAGTCCGCCGCGCGGCTGGAGTCCCGGGTCGAGGCCCGCGCGCTGCCGCCGCTGCGCGCCCTCGCGGGCGGGCTCGGGCTCGATCCCGGCGTCGTCGATCCCGGCGTCGTCGATCCGGGCGCCCCGGGCGCGGCGCCGCCGGTCGGGCTGCCCCCGCCACCCGCGCCCGCCGGGTGGTCCCAGCTGCTTCTGCGGGCCGGTTCCGGTGCCTGGCGCCCCCTGCTGGCGGCCGCGGTGCCGCTGGTGGGCCTGCCGGTCCTGCCGCTCGCCGGCGGGTACGCCCTGGTCCCGTTGCTGCTGGGGTTGTCCGTGGCCGCCGTGGCGGGGACCATCGTGGCCCAGCGCGCCGCGATGGACCGGGCGCGCTGGGGAGTCTGGGTGGCCGAGGCCCTCGCCGGCTTCGGCGCGGGGTACGACACGGCGGTCGGAAGGCGGCTGATCGAGGTGGAACGGCACGTCGGCGCGGCGCTGGACGCCGCCGTCACCGCACGTCGGGTCGCGGTCGACGCGGAGCTGCGGGCGCTCGAACCGGCGGTGCGGGAGTCCTCCGGTGCCGAGTGACTCAGACCCTCCCGGCGACCCGCCGGACCAGCTCATGGGTGAGCTCGTCGTCGGGCCGTGGGAGCTCGACCCGGAGCACGGCCCCGGGGCGGACCCGGGGGCCGGGGACGGTGCGGTCGAGGGCGGCGAGGCGGTGTCGGACCTCGACGGCGGCGGGCTCGCGGACCGGATCCTGCACCTGTCCCCCGTCGAGCCGGGCGGCCCCCTGCTGACCGGCACGGTCTTCGGGCCGCTGCTGATGGACGCCGCCTTCCCGGACGAGGACCGCGCGTGGTGGCTGCCGCCGGAACAGGACCTGTCCTGATGATCACGGCCCGGTAGGTTGGCGCCGTGCCCGCCACCGATCCCCTCGTGGACGACACCGTCATCGACCCCGAGTTCCGCGAGCTGCCGCTCGCGGGCCTGGCCGGGGCCGCGCTGAGCCGGGCCCGGATGCTCGGCGCCCGGTACACGGACCTGCGGGTCGAGCGGACGGTGTCCCAGACGATCCGGCTGCGGGACGGCTCGGTCACCGGCGTCGCGGACTCGGTGGTCACCGGGCTCGCGGTCCGGGTCCTGGTCGACGGCGTGTGGGGGTTCGCCTCGCACGTCGAGCTCACCGCGCAGTCCGCGGTCGCGGTGGCCGAGCGGGCCGTGGCCGTCGCCCGGACCCTGCTCCCGGTGGCGCTGGAACGGGTCGAGCGGGCGGACGAGCCGGTGTACCCGGGCTCGATCTGGGTGTCGGACTACGAGGTGGACCCGTTCACCGTCCCCACCCGGGAGAAGGTCGAGCTGCTCACCGAGCGCTCCCGGCGACTGCTCGCGAGCGACGGCGTGGATCACGTCTCGGCGACGGTGATGCAGGTGAGGGAGTGCAAGTTCTACGCGGACTCCGAGGGCACCACGACGCTGCAGCAGCGCGTCCGCCTCGAGCCGGGGATCACCGCGACCGCCGTGGACCGGGCGGGCGGTGGTTTCGAGTCCATGAGCAGCCTGGCGCCGCCCGTCGGCCGCGGCTGGGAGTACCTCACCGGGAACCTGTGGGACTGGGACGGCGAGCTGGCCGAGATGCCGGAGCTGCTCGCCGCGAAGGTGAAGGCCCCCAGCGTCCGAGCCGGCGCGTACGACCTGGTCATCGACCCGACCAACCTCTGGCTCACGATCCACGAGTCCGTCGGGCACGCCACCGAGTACGACCGCGCGATCGGCTACGAGGCGGCCTACGCGGGCTCCTCCTTCGCCACACCGGACCTGCTCGGGACGCTGCGCTACGGCTCGGAACACATGCACGTCACCGGGGACCGGACCGTCCCGCACGGCCTGTCCACCATCGGCTTCGACGACGACGGCGTGCGGACCGGCGAGTGGGACCTCGTGCGGGACGGCGTGCTCGTCGGCTACCAGCTGGACCGCTCGTTCGCGCCCCGGCTGGGCCTCGAGCGCTCCAACGGCTGCGCGTACGCGGACTCCCCGCACCACGTCCCGCTCCAGCGGATGGCCAACGTGTCCCTGGCACCGGACCCGGTGCGGGACACGAGCACGGACGAGCTGATCGCCGGCGTCGACCGCGGGATCTACGTCGTCGGGGACCGGTCCTGGTCCATCGACATGCAGCGCTACAACTTCCAGTTCACCGGGCAGCGGTTCTACCGGATCGAGAACGGCCGGCTCGCCGGGCAGCTCCGGGACGTCGCCTACCAGGCCACGACCACGGACTTCTGGGGGGCGATGGACGCCGTCGGCGGCCCGTCCACCTGGCGACTCGGCGGCGCGATGAACTGCGGGAAGGCCCAGCCCGGGCAGGCGGCGCCGGTCAGCCACGGCTGCCCGTCCGCCCGGTTCCGCGGGATCACCGTGCTCAACACCCAGGAGGAGGGCACGTGAGCTCCCTGATCCCCCTGACCCCGCAGGAGATCGTCGAGCGCACCCTCGCGGCGGCCACCGGGCTCGTCGGCTGCGCGGTGATCGTCGGCGAGACCGGCGAGGCCGTCCTGCGCTGGGCGAACTCCACGATGACCACGAACGGGCACACGACGTCCCGGCAGGTGACGGTGATCGCGCTCGTCGCCGTCGAGGGCGGCACGGCCGCCGGGACCGTCAGCTCCAGCGTCGCCGTCACCGATCCGGACCAGCTCGCGGACCTGGTCCGGGAGGCCGAGCGCAGCGCCCGGGACGCGGGCCCGGCGGAGGATGCCGCCGCGCTGCCCGAGCCCTCCTGCGAGGACGCCTCCTGGGCCGATCCCGCCGCCGAGACCTCGATCGCGGTCTACTCGGACCTGGCCACCGGGCTCGCCGAGGTGCTCGCCGGCCCGGACCGGCAGTACGGCTTCGCGAGCCACTCGCTGACCACGGTCTGGCTCGGCACGTCGACGGGGGTGCGGCGGCGCTGGGTGCAGCCCACCGGGTCCGTCGAGCTCAACGTCAAGTCCCCGGACCTCACCGGCTCGGCCTGGACCGGCACCGCGACCACGGACTTCACCGACGTCGACATCGTCGCCCTCGCCGCGGAGGCCGGGGCGCGGCTGGCGTGGGGGGCCCGGAAGGTGACGCTCGGACCCGGTCGGTACGAGACGCTGATGCCGCCCTCGGCCGTCGCGGACATGCTCGTCTACCTGTCCTGGTCGATGGAGGGGCGCTCCGCGCAGGAGGGCCGCAGCGCCCTGGCCGGGCCGGACGGGCCGCGGATCGGTGAGCAGCTGACGTCGCTCCCGCTGACCCTGAGCAGCGACCCGGACGCGCCGGGGATGGAGTACGAGCCGTTCGTCGTCGCGACCGCCTCCGGTGGCGGGACCAGCGTCTTCGACAACGGGGCGCCGACCCGGCGGGTGGACTGGGTGCGCGAGGGCGTGGTGAGCGAGCTCGTCTACAGCCGCGCCGAGGCCGAGGAGTTCGGGACGGCCTTCACCCCGGCGGGGGACAACCTGATCCTCACCGGGGGCACGGACGCGAGCCTGGACGAGATGGTCGCGCGGACCGAGCGCGGCCTGCTGCTCACCTGCCTGTGGTACATCCGGGAGGTCGACCCGACGTCCCTCCTGCTCACGGGGCTGACCCGGGACGGGGTCTACCTGGTCGAGCACGGCGAGGTCGTGGCCGAGGTGGACCACAACTTCCGGTTCAACTACTCCCCGCTGGACATCCTGCGCCGCACGACCGAGGTGGGTGCGACCGTCCCGACGATCCCGCGGGAGTGGAAGGACTGGTTCACCCGCACGGCCATGCCGCCGGTCCGGGTGCCGGACTTCCACATGAGCTCGGTGTCCCTGGGCCGATAGGGCCGGCCCGGTCGGTGCGGCTCAGTTCGCCGGAGGGGGCGGGGGGACCGGGTCCGACGTCGGGGCGGGGCGGCGGCGCTGCTCGGCCAGCCGCTCGTCGATCCTGTCCGAGACGACGCTCTGGCGCCTGCGCTCACGGATCCGCAGGAGCACGAGCATCGAGATCCCGTAGGCGATCCCGACGATCAGCATGACCACGCCCAGCTTGGTGACCATGATCTGGAGCGTGCCCTCGACCGGGACGTTCGTCGTCGAGATGATCGCCAGCACGCCCAGCGTGAGCAGGTGGAACAGCACGGTGAGGAGCTTGTTCAGGGACCGGGCCGTGTCCTTGTTCCGGAACACGTCCTCCAGGAACGGCTCGCCACTGCGGAACAGCACGCGGCCGACCACGGCGGTCAGCGCGATCGCGATCACCAGCAGGATCACGTACTCGGTGGTGCCCATCGACTCTCCTCCGGCGCACGGCCGCCGATCGGCGACGCCCAGGCGAGTACCCGTTTCGTCCCTCCGGTACGCATGTCGCCGGGATGTTCCTCACGGTGATGGTCCGCCGGCGGGCTCACCACCTGGCGGCGTGCTGCAGGAACTCGACGACGACGGGTGTGACGTCCGGGACGCTCCCGGGCCGGGCCAGGTACCCGGCACCGGGCTGCTCGCGGACCGCCCAGTCCGGCCGCGCCTGCGCCAGGAGGTCCATGAGTGCGCGCACGGGCGGCTGCGACACCGGGTCGACCAGCAGCAACGTCGGCGCCGAGCCCGACGCCACCTCGGCCAGGGCCAGCCCCGGGTCCGTGATCGCGTCCCACTCGTGCCGGCCGGGGCCGATCATGTCGACGACGCCGGAGCGCTCCTGCTCGGACAACCCGTCCCAGGTGCCCTCGCCGAGCCAGTAGTCCGCGACCCACGGGGCCGCCTCCGCCCAGCGCCCGGCGTCCGCCGCTTCGACCACCCGGTCCCGGATCCGGCAGATCTCGTCGAACGCGTCGTGGCGACCCGCGCGGGCCAGCAGGGCGAACGGCATGGGCTCCAGGACGACGAGGGCCTCCGCGCGCTCCCCCAGCTCGACCGCCGCGCGCATCGCGACCGCGCCGCCGACCCCGTGCCCGATGAGGGACACCGGCTCGTCCCCGCCGGCGGTGATCGCGTGCACCAGCCGGACCTGGTCGGTCAGCGTCTGTCGTCGCGGTGCCGACCACGGCGGGGTCTCCCCGTGTCCGTGCATCGAGACGGCCACGACGCGGTGCTCCTCGGCCAGCCCGTCGACGAGGTCCTCCCACCGGGGCAGCCCGACGAGCGAGCCCGGCAGCAGCACGACCGTCGGCCCCGAGCCCCGTTCCAGGACATCGACCCGAACGGTGCCCCGTTTGCGCACCACCATGCGTTTCCCCTCCCGCGGGTGGGATTCGGCCGCGGCCGGTGGGGTGTTAACCGGTTGCGGCGCTCCTGGCCGGGCCGATGATCTGGCGGAGGCGGTCCAGCAGGTCGTCCACGGACACGCCGCCCGTGAGCGGGGCCCCGGTCAGGGTGCGCAGGTAGAGGCCGTCGCCGACGAGCTGGACCAGCCAGGCCAGCACCGGGTCCGGGATCTCCTCGACGAGGGCCGCGAGCCCGTCCGCGTCGACACCGGCGAGGGCCGCGCGGGCGGCGGCGCCGGTCGGGCTGGCGTCCGCGATCCGCAGCGTCGCGAGGTAGGTGCGGGTCAGCCCGATCGGGGACTCGTTGCCGGGCACCGAGGTGAGCAGGTAGTAGGCGACGGGGCCCTCCGGGCTCCTCCGCATCAGGCCCGCGTCCGCCTCGCTGCGCTCGCGCAGCCGCTCGAACAGGCCCTTGGCCAGCGCGTCCTTGGACGAGAAGTGGTAGAGCAACCCGCCCTTGGAGACCTCCGCCGCGGCGGCGACCGCGTCCAGCGTCGCGCCCGCGGAGCCCTGTTCGATCAGCAGGGTCTCGTAGGCGTCGAGGACCCGGTCGCGCGCGCTCGCCACCGGGCGAGTCTAGGGGCCTCCCGCCGGCCCCTGCCCCACGCACCCACCTGCTCTGCGCACACCGACGCACCGCGGAGCGGACCCACCTCCCGTGATCATCGTCCGCGGTACATCCCGGCCATATGCGGCCGGGATGTACCGCAGGCCGCGATCAAGGGGCCGGCTCGACGGGCCGGGGCGTCGGTGTGCGCAGAGCAAGGCGTGACGAGGGTGCCGCATCGGCGGTGAGACGCCTCACGACCGTGGCCGGAAGCGAGCCGTTCCGACGACGGTCCGCTACTGTACCGTCTGGACGGTATAGACCTGCTCGCTCCCCATCCGCACGACGCGCCCGGCCGGGCGCCAGCTAGGACCCGCAATGACCGCCACGCTCCCCACTCCCCGCTCCAGCTCCCTCCCCGCTCCCGCGGGAAGCCGCGCCGGCCTGCGGGAATGGCTCGCCCTCGCGGTGCTGTTCCTGCCGACGCTGCTGGTCGCGATCGACAACACGGTGCTCGGGTTCGCGCTCCCCGCGATCAGCACCGCGCTCGCCCCGGACGCCACCACGCTGCTCTGGATCGTCGACGCCTATCCGCTCGCCCTGGCCGGTCTGCTGGTCACGATGGGCACGCTGGGTGACCGGATCGGCCGACGACGGCTGCTGCTGATCGGCGTCACCGGCTTCGGCGTGGTGTCCCTCCTCGCGGCCTTCGCGACGGACGCGGTGCACCTCGTCGTCGCCCGGGCGCTGCTCGGGGTCTTCGGCGCGATGCTCATGCCGTCCGTGCTGGCGATCCTGCGCGGGCTGTTCGTCGACCGCGCGCAGCGCCGGCTGGCGCTCGCGATCTGGGCGACGGGCTTCGCCGCGGGCGCGGCTCTCGGCCCGATCGTCGGCGGACTGCTGCTCGAGCACTTCTGGTGGGGGTCGGTCTTCGCGGCGAACGTGCCGGTGATGGTGCTGCTGCTCGTGGCCGTGCCGACCCTGCTGCCGGAGTCCCGGATGGCCGTCCCGGAGCGGCTCGACCTGGTCGGCGTCGCGCTGTCGCTGCTGGCCGCGATCCCCGGCGTGCTGGCGATCAAGCTGGTCGGCGAGCAGGGGATCGGCCCGGAGGCGCTGGTCGCGGCAGGGGTCGCCGTCGCGGCGGGCGTCGCGTTCGTGTGGCGCTGCCGGGCGCGGGTCCGCGCGGGCCGTGCGCCGCTGATCGACCTGGAGCTCTTCGGCGCCCCGGTGCTGCGGGCGTCCGTGCTGGCCAACGCCACCACGATGTTCGCCCTGACCGGCCTGCTGTTCTTCGCCGCGCAGTACCTGCAGCTGGTGCTGGGCCGCTCGCCGATGGAGGCCGGGCTGCTGCTGGTCCCGGGCATGGCCGGGACGATCGTGGCCGGGCTCGGGGCGGCCGCACTGGGCCGCCGGTTCCCGATCCGGGTGCTGGTCCCGACCGGCCTCGTCCTGGCCGCCGCGGGCTACGCGCTGTGCATGCTGCTCGGCGCGGGCTCCGGGGCGCTGACGCTGCTCGCGGCCTCGGTGCTGATCGGTGCCGGGATCGGGCTGTCCGAGACGCTGACGAACGACGCCATCCTCGCCGCCGCGCCGGCGGACCGGGCCGGGGCCGCCTCGGCGGTCTCCGAGACCGGGTACGAGATCGGCGCCGTGCTGGGCACCGCGGTGCTCGGCAGCGTGCTGAGCGCGGTCTACCGCGCCGGTGTGCGGGTCCCGGCCGGCACGGACCCGGCGGCCACGCAGACCCTGGGCGGTGCGGTCGACGCCGCGGCGATGCTCCCGACCGAGGCGGGCACCGCGCTGCTGACCTCCGCCCGGGACGCCTTCGCCACGGGCGTCGACGTCACCGCAGGGGTCGGCACGCTCGTCCTGCTGGTGGTGGCGGTGGCGGTGGCCCGAGGCCGCCCCCCCCGGGGGGGGCGGCCGGCCCGGCCGGGCGGGCCGCCGGGGCGGGGAGCGGGGCGCGGCGCGGG
>JAOZVV010000035.1:0-2874 GCA_025869365.1 Pseudonocardia sp. | reverse complement strand
GCCGCCCCCGGGGGCGTGCCGGCCCCGGCGGGGGGCGCCCCGCTCGCGGGGGGGGGGGGGGGGTTGGGGGGCCCCGGCCCCCGCCCCCACGCCCCCGCCCCCCGCCCCTGACCGCCCGCCCCTGACTCCTCGCCCCTGACCCCCGCCCCGCCCCCGCGAGTCGGGATCCGGGACCCCGCGTGTCGGGGTCCCAGGCCGACCGAGTCGGGATGTCAGGCCGACCGACCGTCCTCGAGGAGTCGCGCCGCGTGCTCCCGCACGGCCACCCGCACCTCCTCCGGCCGCAGCACCGTGAACCGCCACTCCAGTCCCGCGAGCATCCGGGCCACTCCGTCCGCGTGCTCCGCCCGGGCGCGCAGCAGCGTCCCGTCCGGATGCGCGGTGAGGGAGCCGAGGGTGCGCGGGAGGCGCCGCCGGACGTCGTCGGGCGGGCCGTGCAGCACCACCTCGACGTCGAGGGCGTAGGGCACCTCGGCCAGCCCCGCGGCCACGTGCGCAACCGGGTCGAACGCCTCCGGCCTGCGGAAGCGATGGCCCGTCCGGTGTACGGAGGCCACCCGGTCCAGCCGGAACGTGCGGATCGCCCCCCGTCGGCCGTCGTGCCCGGTCACGTACCAGCGGCCGTGGTGGAAGACCAGGCCGTACGGGTCCAGGTCCCGGTCGCTGGGCTCGCCGCGCCAGGAGCGGTAGCCGATCTGCAGCCGTCGCTCGTCCCGGACGGCCTGGCCGATCTCCAGCAGGATCTCGGCGTCGGGAGCGGTCCCGGTCCGGGCCGCGGTCGTGAAGCCGAGCGTCTCCGCGACGGCGCCCACCTGCTCCCGCAACGCCGCCGGCAGCACCCGGTCCAGCTTCGCGCGGGCGCTCTCCAGGGCGGGGGCGGCCGCGTGCAGGCCCGTCCGCTCGGCGGCCAGCAGGCCCAGCACGACGGCGACGGCCTCGTCGCCGGTCAGCATCAGCGGCGGGAGCTTGTACCCGGGCAGCAGCCGGTAGCCGCCGTACCGGCCGCGGTCCGCAACGACCGGGACGCCCAGCCCGTCGAGCGTCGCGATGTGCCGGCGCACCGTCCGGACGTCGATCGCCAGCCGGTCGGCGAGCTGCGGCCCGGTGAGTCCGGGCCGCGCCTGCAGCAGCTCGAGGAGGGCGAGGACGGTGGCCGCGGACATGACCGGAAGTCTGCCGGAAAATCAGGGCCGGATCCGCCCTGATTCAGCTCTAACGTCCTCGTCATGACGACATACGTGCTGGTCCCCGGGTTCTGGTTGGGTGCATGGGTGTGGGACGAGGTGGCCGCCGAGCTGCGCGCGTCGGGTCACGACGTCGTGGCCGTCGATCTCCTGGGTCCGACGGCCGAGGCCCACGTCGACGAGGTGCTGGCGGCGCTCGACGGCCACTCCGCGGTGGTGCTGGTCGGGCACAGCGGCGGCGGGCCGGTGGTCGCCGCGGTGGCCGAACGGGCTCGGGAGCAGGTCTCCCACCTGGTGTTCGTCGACTCCGGTCCGCTCCCGGACGGGGTCGCGCAGATCGACTTCACCCCGCCGGCCGCCCAGGGGTGGACCCGCGAGCAGATCGCGGCGAACGGCGGGAGGTACCCGATGCCGTCCCGCGCGGAGTTCGACGAGCTGGGCACGAGCACGGCAGGCCTGGACGACGAGACGTTCGCCCGGCTCCGCGGGCGGTCCCGGCCGGAGCCGGCGGGCGTGGTGACCGGGCCGATCCGACGCGGGGCCCCGGATCCGTCGCTGCCCCGGACCGTCGTGGCGTGCAGCTTCACCGCCGCGGACGTCGCCGGGCTGATCGGGGCGGGGGTGCCCGGTTTCGCGGAGATGGGCGGACCGGAGTGGTCCTTCGTCGAGCTGCCGACGGGGCACTGGCCGATGGTCTCCGAGCCGGGGGCCCTCGCGGCGGTGCTGGCCCGGTCGACCTGAGCGTGCCGCTCGCGGACGTCACCCGGCCCGCCGCCGACCGGCTCGGCGCGTCGCGGCGGGTCGCCGTACCTGTGGGGCCCTCATGCAGTTGAGTGACAGGAGGCCGCACGCATCGATGTGATGGACGGCCACCGGCGGTGCGAGGAGGGTGACAGCCGTGTCCTACGACGCAGTGAGCGCGTACACGCTCGTGGTGGGTGACGACGACGAGCCCGCGACGGTCAGTGTCCACACGACCGCCGACGACGCGTGGCGCGAGCTCGACACGTTGATCCGGGAGCGGTGCGCGATGCGGCCGCGGCCCCGGCGGCTGATCGACCCCGATGCCACGAGCCGGCTCGCGGACGCCTGGCGGGCCGCCGATCCGGACACGCGCTACTGGCAGGTCACGGCGCACCGGTTGCCGCTGATGCTGCCCCAGATCGCCGCGGTCTCCGCGGCCCGCTCGGACAGGTTGCGCCGCGCTTCTGCGTGAATTGCATGCAACATTGCGCATTTCGGGGCCCTAAGCGCTGCGCCGATTTCACACGGCCGTCATGCACGGGAACCATGGCCACGGCCACGTCTTGTGACGTCCCCGCGGCGGTGATCCTCGACGCACCCGGCGATCCCGGCATTTCACATGGTCAAACCTGCCCTGAATCCTTCTGAATCGATTCCATGATCGGTGCTGTGAGCCGACCGACAGTTTTCTCCTGTGGGGTCGGAGGTACTTCGCCGGTAACCTCTGTAGTCACCTTTCCCCGTTACAACCCCGCTGCCGACAGGGGCGGGGTGGTTGCCGTTTTTCCCGGACGGGCGGGGCCGACCGGGCGAGGAGACAGGACGAGAATGACCGCAGCGACCGTTCCAGGGATCGAAGACGCCCCCACGACCAACGCGCGCCTGCTGTCCTGGGTGCGTGAGGTGGCCGAGTTGACCACGCCGGATTCGGTGGTGTGGTGTGACG
>JAOZVV010000034.1 GCA_025869365.1 Pseudonocardia sp. | reverse complement strand
GCGGTCATCGACTTCGTCGACACCATCGAGAAGCAGGGCTTCACGATCGACAACCCGAACGCGGGCGGCTCGTGCGCCTGCGGGGACTCGTTCAACTGACGTCCCGCTAGCGGTACCGGACCCCTGCGTCGGGGAGATCACCCGTCCTCGACGTGGGGGTTCGTGCTGTCCGGCGTAAGGTGACCGTCCGTGCGTATCGCCGTGACGGGTTCCATCGCGACCGACCATCTCATGCACTTCCCGGGGAGGTTCGCGGACCAGCTGGTCGCCGATCAGCTCCATCGGGTGTCCCTGAGCTTCCTGGTCGACGACCTGACGGTGAAGCGGGGCGGGGTCGCCGGCAACATCGCCTACGCCATGGGTGTGCTGGGACAGAACCCGGTTCTCGTGGGCGCGGTCGGCGGGGACTTCGCGGACTACCGGTCCTGGCTCGAGCGCCACGGCGTGGACACCGCGGGCGTCAAGGTCTTCGAGGACGTGCACACCGCGCGCTTCGTCTGCACCACGGACGACGACATGTGCCAGATCGCGTCCTTCTACGCCGGCGCCATGTCCCGGGCCCGCGACATCGAGCTCGCCCCGGTCGCCGAGCGCGTCGGCGGGCTGGACCTCGTGCTGATCGGCGCGAACGACCCCGAGGGCATGGTTCGCCACACCGAGGAGTGCCGCGCCCGGGGCTACGCGTTCGCCGCGGACCCGTCGCAGCAGCTAGCCCGGATGGAGGGTCCGGAGATCCGAAGCCTCGTCGACGGCGCGACGTACCTGCTCACCAACGACTACGAGTGGGAGCTGTTGCTCAAGAAGACCGGCTGGACCGCGGAGGACGTCGCGGCGAAGGTCGGCACCCGGATCACCACGTTGGGCGAGGACGGCGTGCTGATCGTGGCGGCGGACGGCAGCGAGCTGAAGGTCGGGGTGGTGCCGGAGACCGGCAAGGTGGACCCGACCGGCGTCGGCGACGCCTTCCGCGCCGGCTTCCTCGCGGGCACGGCGAACGGCCTGTCCCTGGAGCGCGCCGCCCAGCTCGGCTCCCTCGTGGCCGTGCTGGTCCTGGAGACGGACGGCCCGCAGGAGTGGCGACTGGACCGCGAGTCCGCCCTCGCCCGCCTGCGGGACGCCTACGGCCCGGACGCCGCGAACGAGATCGCCCCCCTCCTCCCCGCCTGACCCCGCGAGTCGCGGTATTCCCGTCACCGAGTCGCGGTAGATCCGGGAGCGGGCCCCGCGGTTCGGAGCCACCGCCCGGCGAGTCGGGACCTGAGACCCCGCGAGTCGGGATCTGGCACCGCGCGAGTCGGGATCTGGGACCCGGCGAGTCGGGATCTGGGACCCGGCGAGTCGGGATCTGAGACCCCGCGAGTCGGGATCTGGGACCCGGCGAGTCGGGATCTCGTGCCGCGGGGCACCGCGAGCTCGCTGCTGGCGTTCCGGCTCGTGGGACACCCTGCTGCGGCTCGATGGAACGGGCACGGCCGAACAGGGCTACACCGCCGTCGGCGCCGCGAGCTCCGCTCCCACGGCGGCGCCACGCAGTTCCCTCGCCTCGAATGCGTCAGGTCTGGCGCGCCGGTCGCGGCGGGACGTCGATGTCCGCCGGGCCGGTGGGTGGCGCTCGCGATCGGAACCTTCCGGAGTGTGCCGACGGCGAGCGGGTTCCCAGGCCGCCGCCGACGATCGCCCTCCCGCCGAGATGTCCTGTGGGTGCTCAGGCCCGGCTGATCGGCATCGGGTGTGGCCCGGTCGCCCGGCGGGTCATCCGCCGGGGCGTCGCAGTTCGCGGCCGGGGCTCACGACTCGCCCGGCGCCAGATCACGACTCGCGCGGCGCCAGGTCGCGACTCGCGCGGCGCCAGGTCGCGACTCGCGCGGCGCCAGATCCCGACTCGCCCGGTCCTGGATCGCGACTCGCGGAGCCCGAGATCCGGACCGGCTACGACGCCGGACCCGGGAATCGCGCGACTCGGTGACGGAAATACCGCGACTCGCGGGTCAGAGGCGGACGGGGTAGACCGGCTCGGGGATCTTCGGGCTGATCCGGCGCTCCACGAAGATGCCGTGCCAGAGCAGGAAGACCAGCAGCGTCCAGATCCGGCGGCTGTGGTCCACCGGGCCCTCCCGGTGGGCGTCCAGGAGGGACTGGACGGCGGGCAGGTCCACCAGGTGGCCCGCGTCGGACTCCCGGATGATGTCTCGCGCCCAGTCGTACATCTCATCACGCAGCCAGTGCCGGATCGGGACCGGGAAACCCAGCTTCTTCCGGTGCAGCACGTGCGGCGGGACGATTCCCTCGAGCGAGCGGCGCAGCGCGTACTTCGTGGTGCCCTGCGCGCCGTTCGTGATCTTCTGCTCCAGCGGCAGCACGGAAGCGATCTTGAAGACCTCGGGGTCCAGGAACGGCACCCGCAGCTCGAGCGAGTTCGCCATGGTCATCTTGTCCGCCTTGACCAGGATGTCCCCGCGTAGCCAGGTGAACAGGTCCACGTGCTGCATGCGCGCGACGGCGTCCCACTTCTCCGACGCCTTGTAGTGCGCGGCGGTGACGTCCGCGTGGCTGACCCGGGGGTCGTACTGGCGCAGGATCGAGTGCAGCTGGTCGTCCCGGAAGATCCGCGCGTTGCCGTAGTAGCGCTGCTCCAGCGACAGCGCGCCGCGGCGAAGCAGGTCCTTGCCCCGCAGTCCCTCGGGGAGCCGGCGCGAGGCGCGTCCGAGCAGCGGTCGCAGCGTGCCCGGGACCTTCTCGAACGGCGCGAGCGACATCGGCTCGCGGTAGATCGTGTAGCCGCCGAACAGCTCGTCCGCACCTTCGCCGGAGAGCACGACCTTGACGTGGCGGCGTGCCTCGCGGGCGATGAAGTAGAGCGGGACCAGCGCCGGGTCCGCCACCGGGTCGTCGAGGTACCAGACGATGAGCGGCAGGGCCTCCATCATCTCGTCCGCGGTCACGATCTTCACCACGTGCTTGACGCCGATCGCCGCGGCGGACTCCGCGGCCACGTCGATCTCGGAGTAGCCGTCGCGCTCGAAGCCCGTGGTGAAGGTGATCAGGTCCGGGTTGTGCTCCTTGGCCAGCGCCGCGATCGCCGTCGAGTCGATGCCGCCGGAGAGGAAGGCGCCGACGGTCACGTCCGCGCGCATGTGCTTGGCGACGGAGTCCCGCAGGACCTCCGCGATCTCGCCGTGGACGATCGCCTCGGCCTGCGCGCTGGCGGGGGCGTGCGACGGCAGGGACAGGAACGTCGGGGTGAAGTACCGCTTCTCGACGACCTCGCCGGTGGGCCGCACGGTGACGTGCGTGCCGGACTCGACGCGCCGGATGGAGCGGTGCAGCGTCCGGGGCTCCGGGACGTACTGCAGGGTCAGGTAGAGCTGCAGCGCGGCCGGGTCCAGATCGCCGAGGATACCGAGCTCGCCGGCCAGCTCCTGCAGGCTCTTCTTCTCACTGGCGAACGCCGTGCCCACGGGCCCGGTGGCGTAGAAGAGCGGCTTGATCCCGAACGGGTCCCGCGCGCAGAAGAGCAGGCGCTCCTCGGCGTCCCAGATCAGGAACGAGAACATCCCGCGGAGCTTCGAGACCGCGTCCGCGCCCCAGTGGTGGTAGGCGGCGACGACGGCCTCGGTGTCGCCCTCCGTGGCGAAGGTGGCGCCGTGGTCTCGCGCCAGCTCCTCCCGGAGCTCGAGGTAGTTGTAGATCTCCCCGTTGAAGATGATCGTGTAGCGCCCGTCGAGGTAGTGCAACGGCTGGTGGGAGCCGTCCACGTCGATGATCGACAGGCGGTTGAAGCCCAGGACGACGTCGTCGTCGTTCCAGGTCCCACTCTCATCGGGGCCCCGGTGCCGTTGACACCTCAGGGCCTCCGCGATCGGTCCGGTCCGGTCGGCCGCGTCAGCCCCGGCGGTCAGCAGTCCCAGCAAGCCGCACACAGCGAGCAAGTATGCGCAACCCCTCCGCCGCGTGATGCGGCGGTCCCCACTTGCCACCCCGGACGCGCAGATCCGCGATCAGCTCGGCTAGGCTCTACGCCAGGTCGAAAGTGCGGGTTCCGCAGGCTCGGCCGATGTGGTTCCTTATCCGCGGAGCCGCAGGTCGAGATGGTTCTTCACGCGTGTGCCGGCGGTGCACGGGACGACGGTAGGGGAGGCGGCCAGCAGTGGGCCGAGCAGAGCACGGGGCAGTCCGTGGCCGCACGGGGTACAAGCGGGTGGCGAAGCTGGCCGCGTTGGCGGTCGTCGCCATTCCCCTCCTGTCCGGGTGCTCCGTGGAGGAGGCCATCCGCTTCGGTTGGCCGGTGGGCGTCACGCCCGAGGCGCTGCAGATGCGCACCCTCTGGACCTGGTCGGCGATCGCGGCGCTGATCGTCGGCGTCATCACCTGGGGCGCGATGTTCTGGGCGATCGCCTTCCACCGGAAGAAGAAGGGCGACGACGACACGCCGCCCCGCCAGACGCAGTACAACCTGCCCGTCGAGATCGTCTTCACCGTCGTTCCGACGATCATCGTGGCGGTGCTCTTCGGCTTCACCGTCAGCGTGCAGAACTACGTCGACAAGTCGGACCCGAACCCGGACGTCCGGATCGCCGTCACCGGCTTCCAGTGGAACTGGAAGTTCGGCTACACCGGCGAGACCGTGACCGGCTCCGGCGCGCCGGTCGAGACGATCGGCACGTCCACCGAGATCCCGCTGCTGGTGCTGCCGACGGACCGGAGCATCGAGTTCACGCTCTCGTCCAACGACGTGATCCACAGCTTCTACGTGCCGGAGTTCCTGTTCAAGCGGGACGTCTTCCCGATGCCGGACAAGAACGACACGGACAAGACGGTCGTGATCGACCGCATCGAGTCCGAAGGCGCCTTCGTCGGGCGGTGCGCCGAGCTCTGCGGCACCTACCACGCGTCGATGAACTTCGAGGTCCGGGCGCTGCAGCCGGCGCTCTACGACCGCTACATCGACCTGCGGAAGTCCACCAACCCGCAGACGAACGCGCCGTACACCGCGGCGGAGGCGCTCACCACGCTGAACTGCGGCCAGTGGTGCGCCCCGCAGGCGATCACGACCTACCCCTTCTCGACGGACCGCACGCAGCGATCGGCCTCCGAGCCCGTCGCGGCCGGCCGCTGATCCGGACAGGAGTCACCCGATGAAGATCGAATCTCGTATCTTCGAGATCTGCACCGGCTTCTTCTTCCTGGCCGCGATCGTCTACACCGTGCTGAGCCACGAGGCGGTCGGCATCGCCGCCCTGTTCCTCACCGGTGGGCTCTCGCTGATCATCGGCACGTACTTCCGGTTCGTGTCCCGGCGGCTCGAGGAGCGTCCGGAGGACAACCCGGACGCCGAGGTGTCCGACGGCGCGGGCGACGTGGGCTTCTTCTCCCCGGGCAGCTACTGGCCGATCGCCGTGGCGGGCTCCGCCGCGCTGGTCGCCGTGGGCCTGGCGTTCATGTACGTGTGGCTGATCGTGATGGCGGGCGTCGTCCTGCTGCTCACGATCGGCGGCCTGGTGTTCGAGTACCACATCCGGCCCGCCGACCACTGATCTCCGCCTGTGGCAGGAGAGCCACCTTCACGCCAGAACCTGGCGGGAGGGTGGCTCTCCTGCCGTTCGGGACGGGTCGTCAGAGCGAGCGGTGCATGACGTGCAGCCCGACGAGGCCCGCGGTGGGGTGGCGGAACGCCTCGGGGACGGTGCCGATGATCTCGAACCCGAGGGACTCCCACAGCCCGACCGCCCGGACGTTCGCGGCGACGACGGCCGAGAACTGCATCGCCCGGTAGCCGCGGCGGCGGGCCTCGTCGAGCACGAACTCCGCCAGGGCCCGCCCGATCCCGCCGCCCGCCGCGACCGGGTCCACCATGAAGCCCGCATTGGCGACGTGATCACCGAGGCCGGGCTGCACGGGTTTGAGCAGGGCGGTGGCGACGACGGATCCGTCCCGCTCCGCAACCACCGTCACGGCCGGTGGGGGCGGCATCCACAGGGCGCGGGCCTGCTCCTCGGAGGTGTCCGGCGCCCAGGTGTAGGTGTCCCCGGCCGCGACCACCGAATGCCAGATCGGCCAGATCGCGGCCCAGTCCGGGGGACCGGCGAGCCGGAAGCTCAGGCCCGCCACGGGTGACCCAGGTTCAGGAAAGCCACATTCATGACGATTTCCTACATGAATGTGGCTTTCCTGAACCAGCCCGGGAGGCCCCGGCCGGGAGCCTCAGCCCCGGGCGGCCCTGCCCAGCGCGTCCCGAGCGATGATCACCTGCTGGATCTGGCTCGTGCCCTCGTAGATGCGGAACAGGCGGGCGTCGCGGTAGAAGCGTTCCACTGCGACCCCGCGCATGTAGCCCGCGCCGCCGTGCACCTGGACCGCGCGGTCCGCGACCCGGCCCACCATCTCCGAGCAGAAGTACTTCGCCGCGGAGGGGCCGGCGATCTTGTCCGTGCCCGCGTCGAAGGCCCGCGCGGTCTCGAGGACGAGCGCGCGGCCCGCGTAGGTGTCCGTGACCGAGTCCGCGACCAGGCCCTGGATCAGCTGGAAGCGGGCGATCGGCTTCCCGCCCTGCTCGCGGGTCTTCGCGTACTCGGTGGTCTCGTGCACCAGCCGCTGGGCCATGCCGACGCAGACGGCCGCGATGTGCAGGCGGCCGTGCGCGAGGCACTTCGCGGCGATCAGGAAGCCGTTGTCGATGCCCTCCTCGCCGCCCACGACCGCGTCCGCCGGGACCCGTACGTCATCGAGATGGACGTCCGCGGTCCAGGCGCCGAACTGGCCCATCTTGCGGTCCTTCGGCCCGACCGACAGTCCCGGCGTGCCCTTGGGCACCAGGAACGTGGAGATCCCGCGGTTGCCGGGCGCGTCCGGGTTCGTCTTGGCGAACACCATGATCACGTCCGCGACCGGGGAGTTGGTGATGTAGCGCTTGGAGCCGTTGAGCACCCAGTCCGACCCGTCCCGGCGGGCGTTCGTGGTCAGCGACGACGGATCCGAACCCGCCTCGGCCTCGGTCAGCCCGAACGACGCGGTCACCTCGCCGGACGCCAGCCGCGGCAGCCACGCCTTCTTCTGCTCCTCGGTGCCGCCCTCGAGGAGGACGTGCCCGGCGATGCCGTTGTTGGTGCCGAACAGCGATCGCAGCGCAGGCGTCGTCCAGCCCAGCTCGAACGCGAGCTGCGCCTCCTCGAAGGCCGACAGCCCGAGGCCTCCGTACTCCTCACCGATGGTGAAGCCGTAGAGGCCCATCTCCTTGCACTGGGCGATGATCGACGCGGGGATCTCGTCCCGTTCGTCGATCTGCTCCTCCAGCGGTACGACCTCCGTGCGGATGAACGTCCGCACCGAGCCCAGCACGTCGTTCAGGTCGCTGACGTCCACGTCTCTCCCTCGCCTCGCCTACTCACAGGATCGTGCGCTCCCGCAGTTCCAGGATCTCCCCGGCGCTCAGCCCGAGCTCGCCGAGCACCGCGTCGGTGTGTTCGCCCAGCCCGGGGACCGGTCCCATCGCGAGCTCGCGGCCGGCGTAGACCGGGGGCGGCAGGAGCGCGGAGACGGGCCCCCCGGGGGTCGCCACCTCGCGCCAGCGGTCCCGCGCGGTCAGGTGCGGGTGGTCGACGACCTCGGCCGGGGTGTTGTAGCGGGCGTTCCCGATCCCGGCGGCGTCCGCCTTCGCCTGCAGGTCCGCCAGGGGGACCGTGGCACACCATGCGGCCAGCTCGGCGTCGAGCACGGCCCGGTGGACGACCCGGTCGGGGCCGCGGCGGTACCGCTCGTCGTCCGCGAGGTCCGGGCGGCCCATCAGGTCCCGGGCGAGACGCTGCCACTCGGCGTCGTTGGTGGTGCCGAGGATCACCGTCTGCCCGTCCGCCGTCGGATAGGCGCCGTACGGGACCACCGCGGGCGAGCCCATCCCCACCGGCTGCTGCTCGACGCCGCTGTAGCGGGTGTAGGTGAGCGGATAGCCCATGAGCTCGGTCATGGTGTCGAACATGCTCACCGCGACCTGGCCACCGGCCTCGGGGCTGCGCACCTTGCCGCGTTCGTAGAGCGCGCCGAGGATCGCGATCGCGGCGTAGAGACCGGTGCTGGTGTCCGCGAACGGCGGGCCGGGCTTGGCCGGCGCGCCCTGGGTGCCGGTGATCGCGCACACCCCGGTCTCACCCTGCACGAGCATGTCGTAGGCCCGCTTCGACGACAGCGGCCCGCCGGTGCCGTACCCGGAGATCTCCAGGGCGACGACGTGCGGATGCCGCTCGGCCATCTGCGCCGCGCCGATGCCGATCCGATCCGTCGCCCCGGGGGCGAGGTTGGAGACCAGCACGTCCGCCTCCGCCAGCAGCCGGTGCAGCAGCGCCCGGCCGTCGTCGGACTTGAGGTCCAGGGTGACGGACTCCTTGCCGCGGTTGCACCAGACGAAATGTGCGGCCATACCGTGCACGACGTCGTCGTAGTGCCGGGCGAAGTCCCCGCCCCGCGGGTTCTCGATCTTGATCACCCGGGCCCCGAGGTCGGCGAGCGTGCGGGTGCACAACGGGGCCGAGACCGCCTGCTCGAGGGTCACCACGGTGACCCCGGTCAGGGGGCCGGGCCGGTTCGTCCCGGACTGGTTCGCCCCGGACTGGGCAGGCTCGGGCCGGTTCGTCCCGGACTGGGCAGGCTCGGGCTGGGCAGGCTCGGGCTGGGTCGACTCGGGCTGGGGCATCCCGGTCTCCGGCATCGCTGACGTCGTCATCGCCCCGCACGCTAGCTGATCGATCGATCAGCGGACGACGGCGAGCAGGAATCCGTCGTGCCCCTTCGCCCCGACGGTCTGCAGCGCCGTCGCGTCGACCCGGCCGTCCGCGGCGAGTGCGTCGAAGAACCGGCGGGTCTCCCGCACGCGGGGTTCGGGATCGCGGGCGTCCACGATCCGCCCCTGCCGGACGACGTTGTCCACGACCACCGTGGCTCCGGGACGGGCGAGCCGGACGGCCCAGTCCAGGTACTCCGTGTTGGACTCCTTGTCCGCGTCGACGAACACCAGATCGAACGGCTCCTCGTCCACGAGACCGGGCAGCAGGTCCAGCGCCGCCCCCTCGCGGACCTCCACCACGTCCGACAGCCCCGCCCGCGCCAGGTTCGCCCGGGCGACCGCGGCGTGGGCGGGGGAGTACTCGAGCGTGACGACCCGGCCGCCCTCGGGGAGCCCACGGGCCAGCCAGATCGTGGAGTACCCGCCGAGCGTGCCGATCTCCAGGACCCGGCGGGCGCCGGCGACCCGCACCAGCAGGTGCAGGAACTTGCCCTGGACGGGGGAGACGTCGATCGGTGGCAGCCCGGCCGCGGCGTTGTCCCGCAGGGCCGCGTCCAGCACCTCGTCCGGCCCGACCAGCAGGCCCGCCATGTACTCGTCGACCTCGGTCCAGAGGTTCTGCGGGGCGCTCATGGTCACAGCCTGGCCCGCGGACCCGCCGCCCGCGAGCGGTTAGGGTGCGGTTCATGTCCGATGCGAACGATCCGGCTGCCGCTTCGCGCACGTCCGTGCGCCCCGGTGAGCGGGTGGTGTTCGACGGGGCCGCCGGCAAGATCGTCGGGGACCGGTGGGAGGCCACGTCCGCCCGCCGGGGCACCGCCCTGCTCCTGCACGGCGGCGGCCAGACCCGGCACTCCTGGTTCCGCACCGCCGCCGCCCTCGCCGAGCATGGCTGGACCTCGATCGCCCTCGACGCCCGGGGGCACGGCGACAGCGACTGGGCCCCGGACGGGGACTACGGCACGGACGGCCTGGTGGACGACCTGGCCGCCGTGGTGGCCGAGCTCGGTGAACCGGAGCCCCCGCTGCTGATCGGCGCCTCGATGGGCGGGATGACCTCCCTCATGGGTCAGGGCGAGCGGGGTGATCTCGCCCGCGCGCTGGTGCTGGTGGACATCGTGCCGAAGGTCGAGCCGGACGGGGTCCGGCGGATCATGGACTTCATGGGCGCGAACCCGGACGGCTTCGCCTCCCTCGACGAGGTGGCCGACGCCGTCCGGGCCTACAACCCGCACCGCAGGCGTCCGCCGAACCCGGAGGGGCTCCGCAAGAACGTGCGGTTGCGCGAGAACGGCCGCTGGTACTGGCACTGGGACCCGGCGTTCCTGCGGATCGACTCCGAGCCGCGCCGCTCCACGTCCTACGAGCGGGCCCGGAACGCGGCGGCCGCCGTCCGCGTGCCGACGCTGCTGGTCCGCGGGGCGCAGTCCGACATCGTGAGCGACGAGGGCGTCACCGAGCTGCTCGAGCTCATCCCCGGGGCCCGCCACGTCGACGTCTCGGCGACCGGCCACATGGTCGCGGGCGACGACAACGACGTCTTCACCCGGACCGTCCTGGACTTCCTGGCGTCCCAGCAGGTGTGACGACCCGGGCGGTTCTGACCAGGGCCGGGGCGGGCGGGGCAGGGGCGAGCGGGACAGGGCTGAGCGGGACAGGGGCGAGCGGGACAGGGGCGAGCGGAGCAGGGCGGGATCTCGGCGCGGGTCAGCCGATCAACGCCAGGTGGGCCCGCGGGGGATCGAGCGAGGTCACCCCCGGCGTGGCCCGCCGCGCGGACCGGGCCGCCGGCGCCGGGGCGGGTTCGGGCAGGTCCGCGAGCTCCGGCAGCCGCCTGCCCGCCGCGCGGACCAGCACCGCCACCCAGGTCCGGAACGGGCGCCAGGCCTCCGCGATCCGGGTCAGGTCCTCCCTCGACGCGGGACCGCCGAGCCCGTAGAGCGCGCCGACCAGCGTGGCCAGCCGCGGCTCGCCGTCCACCAGGGCGTCCGTGACGCCCGAGGAGCGCAGGTGGATCAGCGACGCCGCGAACTCCCCGATCCCGTTCACCCGGCGCAACCGGGCCCGGACCTCGGCCGGGTCCCCGTCCCGGATCGCGGCGACGGCGAACAGCCCGTCGCTCGCCGCCTGCGCCACCGCGCGGAGCCGCTGCTGCTTCGTCTCGGGCAGCCCCGGGTAGCGCTCCGCGGCCAGCAGCTGTGCGGGGGTGGGGACCACCACGGTCTCCCTCCCGTCCACGTCCATGACCGTGCCGAACTCCCGGGACAGCCGCTCCCGTGCGGCGGTCGCCTGCCGTGCGCCCCACCGCTGCGAGATCACGCACCAGAGCGCTGCCTCGTACGGGGAGTGGAACAGCAGCGGCCACAGCCCCGGTGCGGCCGCCAGCAGCCGGGCCACCTGCGGATCCCGCTCGCCGACGGCCTCGAAGCCGGCGGCGTCCACGTCGAGCGAGAGCATCCGGGCCACCTGCACCCGCACCGCCGTGACGTCCCCGCCCGGATCGAGGCCGCTGACCCGGCCGTGCACGCCGGCGTCGTCCTGGGTGAGGGCCACGCCGACGGGCGTCGCCAGGTCGTCGAGCAGGAACCCCAGCCGCAGCACACCCTCCCCGGGGTCGTACCTCCCGGAACCGGGCCAGTCCGTCGTGGACGTGGTCCGGCCGAACATCCCGCTCTCGGCGAGCGAGTACCGGCCGCGCGCGACGATGGTGAAGCGAGTGCTTGATCCGTTGATGCGGTTGCTCTCTTCGGTGGTCATGTGGGCAGTGTGGCTTCCCCCACCGACAGTTTCGGGGATAGAACGGGGGACGAACCGCGACGGAGGGGTTTTCATGGCTGATCGGATGTCGACGTACGACCTGGTGGTCCGGGGCGGAAGCGTGATCGACGGCAACGGCGGGGCGCCACGGACGGCGGACGTCGCCGTGTCCGGCGACCGGATCGTCGAGGTCGGCAAGGTCTCCGGGACCGGCGCCCGGGAGATCGACGCGGCCGGCGCCGTCGTCGCGCCCGGGTTCGTGGACATCCACACCCACTACGACGGCCAGGCCACCTGGGAGTCCCGGCTGCACCCCTCGTCCTGGCACGGCGTCACGACCGTGGTCATGGGCAACTGCGGTGTCGGCTTCGCCCCCGCGTTCCCCGAGCACCACGACCGGCTGATCGACCTGATGGAGGGCGTCGAGGACATCCCCGGCATCGCCCTGCACGAGGGTCTCGCCTGGAACTGGCTCAGCTTCGACGAGTACCTGGACGCGCTCGAGGCCCGTCCGCACGACATCGACCTCGCCACCCAGGTCCCGCACGCCGCGCTGCGGGTGCACGCCATGGGTGCCCGCGCCGCCGCCTACGAGGAGGCGACGCCCGAGGAGATCGCGCTGATGGCGAAGCTCGCCAAGTCCGCGATCCAGGCGGGCGCGCTCGGCTTCTCCACCTCCCGCACGCTGAACCACAAGAGCATCGACGGCGAGCTCACCCCGTCCTACGACGTCGGCGCCGAGGAGCTCGTCGCCATCGCCAGGGCGGTCGGCGAGACCGGGACCGGGGTGTTGCAGCTGGTCACGGACTTCCCGGACCCCGAGCGCGAGTTCGGGCTGCTGCGCCGGATGGTGGAGGAGTCCGGTCGCCCGCTGTCCGTGTCGCTCGTGCAGTTCCCGCAGGACGACCGCCACCGCGCGGTCCTCGGCATGCTCGAGCAGGCATGGGCGGACGGGCTCGAGATGCGGGCCCAGGTCGCCGCGCGGCCCGTCGGCATGATCCTCGGCCTCTGGAACACGCTGAACCCGTTCATGACCAACCCGGTCTGGCGCCAGCTGGTCGACCTGACGCCGGAGGAGCAGGCGCACCGGATGCAGGAGCCGCGGCTGCGCGCGGAGATCCTCGCCGCGCAGACCCGGGAGAAGGAGCGCAACCGCCTCGGCGGCACGCTGATCCACAAGTACGAGCTGATGTACGAGCTCACGGACCCGCCGAACTACGAGCCCCCGCTGTCCGAGTCCATCGCGGCGCGGGCGCAGCGGGACGGGATCCCCGCCGTCGAGCTCGCCTACGACATCGTGGCCGGCGGCGGGATGCTCTACCTCGTCAGCGCCAACTACAAGCACGGCAACCTCGACGACCTGCACGAGATGCTGGTGCACCCGCACACGCTGCCGGGGCTCTCGGACGGCGGCGCGCACGTCGGCACGATCTGCGACGGCAGCTTCCCCTCGACGCTGGTGCAGCACTGGACCCGGGACCGCGAGGGCGCGAAGCTCGGGTTGCCCTACGTGGTGCAACGCCAGGCCCGGGACACCGCCCGCGCCGTCGGCCTGCTGGACCGGGGTGTGCTGGCGCCGGGCTACCGCGCGGACCTGAACGTGATCGACGTCGACGGGATGGTGCTGCACCGCCCGGAGATGCGCGCGGACCTGCCCGCCGGTGGCCGGCGGCTGCTGCAGCGCGTCGACGGGTACGTGCACACGATCGTCGCGGGGCAGGAGACCTACACCCGCGGCGTCGAGACGGACGCCCTCCCGGGCAGGCTGATCCGGGGCCCGCAGGCCGCGCCCCGGTAGCCCCTCACGCGCGCTGGGCGCTTCCCGTCCCGGCGAGCTCCAGTGCGACCTCCAGCGAGGCCGCGCGGCGCTCGTCCGGGGTGGCGTCGATGCCCTCCTCCAGGAACGCCCCGAGGTGCAGGGCGATCATCGCCAGGCGCAGCTTGAGCTGGTCCGCCGTCGAGCTGCCCGGAACGGCGAGCGTCCGGGCGAGCGCGCCGAAGCGCTTCTTCATGTCCGCGCCCGCCGCGAGGTCCTTGAACGAGGTCTGCCCCTCCTGCAGGAAGCGGATGACCTGCGCGGTCGAGTCGCCGGCCAGCAACGCGTGGTAGCGGCGCAGGACCTCGGCCGTCGTCGCGCGGCCGGGCTCCTGCGCGCCGGCCCATTCGGTGATCTCGTCCACGCCGCTCAGGAGGTCGTCGAACAGCGTGCCGACGATCTCCTCCTTCGTCTTGTAGTGGTAGTAGACCGCCGCCTTCGTGATCCCGAGCCGTTCGGCGATCTCGCGCAACGACGTCTTGTCGTAGCCCTGCTCCGCGAACAGTTCGAGCGCCACCTGCCGGATCTGTGCCCGCGTGTCGGTGCGTCGCTCGTCCATCTCCCAGTACCTCTCTCCTCGGGCCCGCGCGTCCGTTCTGAGCACCCGCTGAGGGTGTGACCGCCATCTTACTTGCCGACCGGCTAGTTGGTGCTAATCTCCTCTTCAGCAACTTACTAGCCGGCCGACAAGCGAACGACCGGATGTGGCGGAGGAGAAGTCATGAGCGAGGTCACGGGCCGGTCGGCCCCCACGGCGGTCACCGCCGGACCCGCCGCGGACGAGCTCGACGAGATCCCGGCGCGCACCTCGCGCGAGATCTACACGGTGCTCGGCGGGCTGATGCTGGCGATGCTGCTGGCGATGCTGGACAACCTGATCGTCGGCACCGCGATGCCGACGATCGTCGGCGAGCTCGGCGGGCTCGCCCACCTGTCGTGGGTGGTGACGGCCTACGCGCTGGCCACCGCGGTCGCGACGCCGGTCTGGGCCAAGCTCGGCGACCTGTTCGGCCGCAAGGGCGTCTTCATGGCCTCGATCGTGCTCTTCCTGATCGGCTCCGCGCTGTCCGGGATGGCGCAGGACATGGGCCAGCTGATCGGCTTCCGCGCGATCCAGGGCCTCGGCGCGGGCGGCCTGATGGTCGGTGCGATGGCGATCATCGGTGACCTGGTGCCGCCGCGGGAGCGGGGCCGCTACCAGGGCGCGATGGCCGCGGTCATGCCGCTGGCGTTCATCGGCGGGCCCCTGCTGGGCGGTTTCCTCACGGACAACTTCAGCTGGCGCTGGGCCTTCTACATCAACATCCCGCTCGGCGTGCTCGCGCTCGTCGTCATCGGGATCACGATGCACCTGCCCGGACGCCGGGCGCAGCGGGTCACGATCGACTGGACCGGTGCCGGCCTGCTCGCCGTCGCCATCTCGTCGCTGACCCTGCTGACCAGCTGGGGTGGCACGCAGTACGGCTGGGGCTCGTGGCAGATCATCGGTCTGGGGGTGCTCTCGGTGGTCTCCACGCTGCTGTTCATCCGGGTCGAGCGCGCGGTGGACGAGCCGATCCTGCCGCTGCGGCTCTTCGGTGACCGGAACTTCAGCGCCGCGATCGTGATGACGTTCCTGACCGGCTTCGCGATGTTCGGCGCCGTGACCTTCCTGCCGCAGTACCAGCAGATCGTCCAGGGCGCGTCGGCGACCAGCAGCGGCCTGCTGCTGCTCCCGCTGATGGGCGGCATGCTCGTGACGTCGCTGGTCGGCGGGCAGATCGTGACCCGTACCGGGCGCTTCCGGCCGCTGCTGATCGTCGGCTCGTTCGTGATGGCCGGCGGGCTGGGCCTGCTCGCCACCATGGGCGTGGGCACCACCCAGCTCACCAGCTCGCTGTTCATGATCGTGCTCGGTGTCGGCATGGGCTTCCTGATGCAGACGACGATGCTGGTGGTGCAGAACAGCGTGGGCCGCAAGGACATGGGCGCCGCCTCCGGTGCCGCCACCCTGTTCCGGACGATCGGTGGCTCGCTCGGTGTCTCGCTGCTGGGCACGCTCTACGCCCAGCGCCTGGAGTCCTCGCTCACCGACCGGCTCGGGGCGACGGCCGGTGGCCAGGTCAGTGGCGGGCAGCTCACCCCGGCGATGCTGTCCGGGCTGCCGGCGAACGTCCGCGAGGCCTTCCAGGGTGCGGTGACGAGCGGCGTGCAGAGCGCCTTCCTCTGGGGCGGCGTGGTCGCGCTGGTCGCGATCGTCGCGGCGTTCGTCATCCGTCCGGTCGAGCTGCGGGGGAGCGCGCCCGCCGCGGCCGCCGCCGCCGCCGAGGTCCCGGCCGCCGCCCCTGCGGCGATCGGCGGGGGCGCAGCGGAGGTCACGCCGCGGACCGAGGCCACCGCTTCCTCCGGAGAGCGCTGACCCCTTCGGTGAGGCCCGGGCCCGCGAACCAGGTTCGCGGG
>JAOZVV010000033.1 GCA_025869365.1 Pseudonocardia sp. | reverse complement strand
AGCCCGTCGTCGTTGGACTCCCAGGTGGCGCGGCTGGAGGTGAGGCACAGCCCCTGCAGGATCGGGACGTCGAGCGCGGCGAGCTCGGCGACGTCCCACTCCTCGTCCTCGCCGCCGGCCTGCGCGGACGCGGGCTTGGTGCCGCCCGCCGCGAGCACGGTGACGATCATGGCGTCCGCGGCGCGGAGCGTGTCCAGCAGCGCGGCCGGGGCCTGCCGCAGCGAGGCGCAGAAGATCGGGAGCGGGGTGGCGCCCTTCTCCTCGATCGCCGCGCACAGGGCGTCGACGTACGCGGTGTTCCCGGCGATCTGCTGGGCGCGGTAGAAGAGCACCGCGACGGTGGGGCCCTGCTCGGGCGCGGCACGACGCTCGAGGACCCCCCACTCCGGCAGCGCCACCGGCGGCGCGAAACCCTCGCCGGTGAGCAGGACGGTGTCGCTGAGGAACGCGTGCAGCTGGGCGAGGTTGTCCGTGCCGCCCTGCGCGAGGTAGGTGTGCGCCTCGGCCGCGACGCCCGCGGGGACGGACGAGAGCTCCATCATCTCCGCGTCCGGCGCCATCTCCCCGCCGAGTGCGACGAGCGGGGTGGACGAGCGGCGCAGGAGGTCCAGCCCCTCCTCCCAGTACCGGTAGCCGCCGAGGACCCGGACCACCACCACGTCCGCCTCGGCCGCCAGGGCCGGCAGCTCGTCGAGCAGCACGCGGTTGGGGTTCGCGAGACGGTAGTCCGCGCCCGAGGCGCGGGCGGAGAGCAGGTCCGTGTCGGACGTCGAGAGGAGCAGGATCACCGGGAGCACTCCCGGTGCGCGGCACGGCGCATCACAGCTACAGCCTTCCTCGGGATCCTCGTCCCGGGTCAGAGGGGTCGTGCGCGAGGCGTGGGGCAGTGTCCTGGCTCCCGGATCGGTGCTCGCCCCGGCCTTCCGGGTCTCCCCGTGGCCGTCGCGGGGTCCGCTCCCCGGTGACAGTGGCGGGACCGCGCCGGATTCCCACCGGCTTCCTGGCCCACGCTCCGTATTCGGTTGTGGGCACCCACTGTCCGCAACGAGCTGACCGCGCGTCAAGCCGGGCGGGCGTGTTTACAGTGACGCCGTGCCCTTCCCGACCCGGACCCGTGCGGACGCCTGCCCCGGCGTCCTCGCGCCCCACGACGCGGCCGACGGTGCGCTGGCCCGCGTCCGGCTGCCCGGCGGGGTCGTGACCGCGGCGCAGCTGCGGGTCCTGGCGGCGTGCGCGGACGACCTGGGCGACGGCGCCGCGCACCTCACGTCGCGCGGGAACCTGCAGCTCAGGGGCCTCGATCGGGAGGATCCGCGGCTCGTGACCCGGCTCGTCGGGGCCGGGTTGATCCCGGCCCCCTCCCACGAGCGGGTCCGCAACGTCCTCGCGTCCCCGCTGAGCGGTCTGCACGGGGGTCTGGCGGACGTCCGGGGGCTCGCGGCGGCGTTCGACACCGGGCTCTGCGCCCGTCCCGCGCTCGCGGCACTGCCGGGCCGGATCCTCTTCGCCTTCGACGACGGCCGCGGGGACGTGGCGGCGGAGCAGCCGGACCTGGGCTGGGTCGCCACCGGGGCGCGGCTCGGGTATCTGCAGGTCGGGGGCGTGCGGACCGGGATCGAGGCCGGGCTGGACGACGCCGGGGAGCTCCTGCTGGCCGCGGCTGAGGCGTTTCTCACGCTGCGGGCCGCGGACGGGGTCACGGCGTGGCGGGTCCGGGAGCTGGCGGACGCCCCCGGGCGGATCGCCGCCGCGCTCCGCCCCGCCCTCGATCACCGTCCGGGCGCGACCGGCCGCGACGAGCGCGGCCCCGGGTACCCGGACGGTGATCCTGCAGCGCTGATCGGGCCCCTCGGCGACTGCGCACTGGGCCTCGCCCCCGTGCTCGGCGAGCTCTCCTCCGCCCAGCTCCGGGCCCTCGCGGACTCGGGCGAGCACGTGCTCGTCACCCCCTGGCGCACGATCGTGGCGCCCTCACCCGCCCCCGGCGCCCGGGACGCCCTGCGCGCCGCCGGGTTCGTCGTCGATCCCGGGCACCCCGCGCTCGGGATCAGCGCCTGCGCCGGCTCGCCGGGCTGCGCGAAGTCCCACGCGGACGTCCGGTCCGACGCCCGGGCCCTGATCGCGATCGGGACCGTGAGCACCGGAAACCGGCTGACCGCCCACGTCGTCGGGTGCGACCGCCGCTGCGGCGCGCCCCACGGACCCCACCTCGACGTCGTCGCCCGCCCGGACGGCACCTACGAGATCGACGGCACACCCGTGCCGGACCTGCACGCACTGGAGAACGGCGCATGACGACCGACTACATCCGCGACGGCGCCGAGATCTACCGCCGTTCCTTCGCCACGATCCGGGCCGAGGCCGATCTCACGGGCCTGCCACCGGACGTCGCGTACCTCGCCGTTCGCATGATCCACGCCTGCGGGCAGGTCGATCTCCCCGCGGACATCGGCTACTCCGCGGGCGTCGCGGAGAAGGCCCGGGAGGCCCTGCGGGCCGGCGCCCCGATCCTCTGCGACGCGATGATGGTCGCCTCCGGCGTCACCCGCGCCCGGCTGCCGAGGGACAACGAGGTGCTGTGCACCCTGCGGGACCCGCGCGTCCCGGACCTGGCGAAGGATCTGGGGAACACCCGGTCCGCAGCCGCGCTGGAGCTGTGGCGGGACAAGCTCGGCGGGGCCGTCGTGGCGATCGGGAACGCCCCGACCGCGCTGTTCCACCTGCTCGACATGATCGACGCGGGCGCGCCCCGGCCGGCCGCGGTGATCGGCATCCCGGTGGGGTTCATCGGCGCCGCCGAGTCCAAGCAGGCCCTCGCCGAGCGCACGGACCTGGAGTTCCTGGTCGTGCACGGCCGTCGCGGCGGTTCCGCGATCACCGCCGCCGCGCTCAACGCGCTCGCCAGTGAACAGGAGCTCTGACGTGGGCGCAGACACCGCGACCGGCACGCTGTACGGCGTCGGCCTCGGCCCCGGCGACCCCGAGCTCGTCACGATCAAGGCCGCCCGGCTGATCCGGGCCGCGGACGTGATCGCCTACCACTCCGCCCGGCACGGCCGCTCGATCGCGCGGCGGATCGCCGAGCCGTACCTGCGCGGGGACCAGGTGGAGGAGGCGCTGGTCTACCCGGTCACCACCGAGACCACGGAACACCCCGGCGGCTACCAGGGCGCGATCGACGAGTTCTACGCCGAGGCGGCCGAGCGGCTCGCCCAGCACCTGGCCGCGGGCCGGGACGTCGTGCTCCTCGCCGAGGGGGACCCGCTCTTCTACGGCTCCTACATGCACATGCACAAGCGGCTCGCGGGCCGCTTCCGCGCCGAGGTCGTCCCCGGGGTGACGTCCGTGAGCGCCGCGGCGGCCGCGCTCGGCAAGCCGCTCGTCGAGCGGGACGAGGTGCTCACGATCCTGCCCGGCACGCTGCCCCGCGAGGAGCTGGCGCGCCGGCTCGCGGCCACGGACTCGGCCGCGGTGATGAAGCTCGGCCGCACCTTCGGCAACGTCCGTGGCGCCTTCGCCGACGCGGGCAGGCTCGACGACGCGTGGTTCGTCGAGCGGGCCACGATGGACGGGCAGCGCACCGGCCGGCTGGCGGACGTCGACCCCGACTCCGTGCCGTACTTCTCCCTCGCCGTGCTGCCGGGCGAGGTCGCGTCCTCGATCCCGGAGGAGGTCGCCGGGGATGTCGCCGAGCCGGCGCCGGGCCGCGAGCCCGTCCCGACCCGGCGGAGTGCGGGTCAGGGCGAGGTGGTCGTCGTCGGCACCGGGCCCGCGGGCCGGGACTGGCTGACCCCCCAGGTCGCGGCCGCCCTCGCCGCCGCGGACGATCTCGTCGGCTACGGGCCCTACCTGGACCGGGTCCCGCCGAACCCGCGGCAGACCCGGCACGCCAGCGACAACCGCGTCGAGGCCGAACGGGCCGCGCACGCGCTGGACCTCGCCGCGTCCGGGCGGTCCGTGGCCGTCGTCTCCGCCGGGGACCCCGGGGTCTTCGCGATGGCGACCGCGGTGCTGGAGGTGGCGTCCGAGGAGAAGTACCTGGACGTCCCGGTCCGGGTGCTGCCCGGGCTCACCGCGGCCCAGGCCGTCGCGGCCGCCGTCGGAGCGCCGCTCGGGCACGACTACGCGATGATCTCGCTGTCCGACCGGCTCAAGCCCTGGGACGTCGTCGCGGACCGGCTCGTCGCGGCCGCGCGGGCGGACCTGGCGATCGCGATCTACAACCCGCGTTCCAGGGCCCGGCCCTGGCAGGTCGGCGCGGCGCGGGACCTGCTGCTGGAGCACCGGGCCCCGGAGACCCCCGTGGTCCTCGGCCGGGACGTCGGCGGCGCCGGGGAACGGATCACGATCACGACGCTGGCGGGGATGGACCCCGAGCAGGTGGACATGCGCACGCTGCTGATCATCGGCTCGTCGACCACCCGGGTCGTCACGCGGAACGGTCGCCCGACCGTCTTCACCCCCCGCCACTACTCCGGCTGAGCGAAGAGCAGGGCCACGCCGTCCTCCGCCGTGGTGACCTGCGAGAACCCGGGTGGGAGCGGTGGGCGGGCGACGATCACCACGGGGATGTCGAGCTCGCGGGCGGCGTCGAGCTTCGCCGCCGTCATGTCCCCCCCACTGTCCTTGGTGACCAGGACGTCGATCCCGTGCTCCCGCATCAGCGCCGTCTCGCCCGCGACGGTGAACGGGCCCCGGTCCAGGATCGTGTGCAGGTGCCGCGGGACCGGACCGGCGGGCGGGTCGACGGAGCGGGCGAGGAACCACAGGTCGTCGAGGCCGGCGAAGACCGCCAGCTCCTGACGGCCGGTGGTGAGGAAGATCCGGCGGCCGATGCCCGGGAGCACGGCGGCCGCGGCGACGAGCGACGGCAGGACCGTCCAGGAGGGGTCCGGCTCCCAGCCCGGGCGGCGGAGCTGGACCAGCGGGATCCCGGTCGCCCGCGAGGCCGCCGCGGCGTGCGCGCTCATCCGCGCCGCGAAGGGGTGGGTCGCGTCCACGACCACGTCCGTGCCGGACGAGCGCAGGTACGCGACGAGCCCGTCGATGCCGCCGAACCCGCCGATCCGCACCTCCCCCGGCGGCAGCACCGGGGCCCGCACCCGCCCGGCCAGCGACGACGTGACGTGCGCGCGGCCCTCGAGCAGGGTGGCGAGCCGCCGGGCGTCCGACGTCCCGCCCAGGACCAGGACCCTCCGCGGCCCCGGACCGCTCAGCGGCATCGGGTGTCGGAGTAGAGGTGGCTGTCCGGGAACTGCTCCGCCGCGAGCGCGGGCCCGACGATCACCACCGCGGTCCGCCGGATCCCGGCCTCGTGGACCGCGTGCGCGATGTCGTCCAGCCTGCCCCGCAGCACGATCTCGTGCTCCCGGGACGCGTACGCGACGACCGCGGCGGGGCAGTCCGTGCCGTAGGTGGGTACGAGCTCCTTCACCAGCTCGTCGATCCGGTGCACGGCCAGGTGCAGCACGAGGGTGCCCCCGGCCGTGCCCAGCGCCTCCAGGGACTCGCCGGACGGCATCGGGGTGGCCTGCGCCGCGATGCGGGTGAGTGTGACGGTCTGCGCGACGGTCGGGACGGTCAGCTCGCGGCGCAGCGCGGCGGCCGCGGCGGCGTAGGCCGGCACGCCGGGACAGACGTCGTAGGGCACCCCGACCGCGTCGAGCCGGCGCATCTGCTCGGCCATCGCGGAGAACACCGACGGGTCCCCCGACGCGAGCCGGGCGACGTCCAGTCCGTGGGCGTGGGCCCGCACCATCTCCTCGACGATCTCGGCGAGCGTCATGAGCGCCGTGTCGACGGTGCGGGCGTCCGGCGGGCAGATCTCCAGCATCTCCGCCGGCACGAGCGACCCGGCGTAGAGGCAGACCGGCGAGGCGGCGATGAGATCCCGCGCCCGGATCGTCAGCAGGTCGACGGCGCCCGGACCTGCTCCGATGAAGTGGACGGTCATGGTTTGACGGCGCTCCAGATCGTGACGGGCATGCTCGGTCGCCAGCCCAGGAACCCGCCGACGGGCTCGGCACGCGACACCTGCACGCGCACCAGGGCGCCGCCGAGGCGGGCCTGCCCGGCGGCCAGCACGGACTCGGCCTCGACGGTGACCGCGTTCGCCACCAGCCGCCCGCCCGAGGGCAGGGCGTCCCAGCAGGCGTCGAACACGCCGTCGCGGGTGATCCCGCCGCCGATGAAGACGACGTCCGGGGTCGGCAACGCCGCCAGCGCGTCCGGCGCCCGGCCGGTGACGACCTCCAGTGCGGGAACGCCGAGGGCGTCCGCGTTCCCGGCGATCCCGGCCGCCCGCCCCGGGTTGGACTCGACGGCGATCGCCCGGCACGTGGCGTGCGCCCGCATCCACTCGATCGCGATGCTCCCCGCGCCGCCGCCGACGTCCCAGAGCAGCTCGCCGGGCCGCGGCGCGAGGTGCGCGAGCGTGACGGCGCGGACCTCGCGCTTGGTGAGCTGGCCGTCGTGCAGGTAGGCGTCGTCCGGCAGGCCGGGGACCTCGCCGAGGACGACGGTGTCCGGCGTGGCCTCGCACTCCACCGCGACGACGTTGAGCGCGTCCCCGGGCAGGTGGGCCCAGGTGGCGGCGGTGCCGCTCGCCCTCTTCTCGCTGCGCCCGCCCAGCTGTTCGAGCACGGTGAGCGTGCTCGGGCCGTAGCCGTCCGCGGTGAGCTGGCGGGCGAGCGCGCGCGGGGACTGCGCGCCCGCGCTGAGCACCAGCAGCCGGCGGCCCGGGGCGACCACCCGCCGGACCCGTTCCAGCGGCCGGCCGACGATGCTGATCACCTCGACGTCCTCGGCGGGCCAGCCCAGCCGGGCGCAGGCCAGCGTGACCGACGACGGATGGGCGATCACGTGCATCCGCGACGGCCCGATGGTGCGGGCGAGGGTGGCGCCGAGGCCGAAGAACATGGGGTCCCCGGAGGCGAGGGCACAGAGCCGCTGGCCGGAGTACCGCTCCAGCAGCCCGGGCAGCGCGGGGACCAGCGGCGACGGCCACGCCACCAGTTCGGCCTCGACCTGTCCGGACACCAGCTCCAGCTGCCGGGGACCGCCGAGGATCACCTCCGCCGAGCCGAGCGCGTCCTGCGCGGAGCCGCCGAGGCCGTTCCAGCCGTCGGCGCCGATCCCGACGACCGTGACGGCCACCTGCTGGGCGGCCTGCCGCCGGCCGACCGTGTTCCTGACCGGACTCTCGCTCACGCACCCCACCTCTCGACGGACCGGTCTCCCGGAGACCCGGGAAAACACTACGGGACCCCCGCCCGGGGCCCGGGCGGCGTGCATCACCCCCAGCCCGTTGCGCCGATCGGCGCAACGGGGACAGGTGAGGTGGCCGCGGCATGATCGCCGGGGGACGCTCGTCCCGACGGCCCCGGGCACGGCGCGTGAGCGGCGTCGGTCACTCACAGAGCTGACGCCGCATCCGGGTGCACCGTTCCTGTGGTGACGCTGTGAACGATGTGACCTCCTGGGGCGTCCCGTGCCACCCTCCGCACACGATGCGCAGCCGGCCCGCCTCCCCGTTCGAGTGTCCCCCGGTCCGGGGGCACCGCCGTGTCGCTGCTTGTGCGGTGATCGTCCGGCGCGCACGCTCCGAGCGCACGGGACGAATCGGACGAGAGATCGGAAGACGCGTGAACAGGGCCGCCCGCACGCTCGTGATCCTGGGCTGTGTGTTCGCCACGGCTGCCGCGTGCGGTGCGGCGGCCCCGGCGCAGCCGCCCCCGACCGGCCCGCCCGCGGTGACGGAGCCGGGGAAGGTCGGCCCGCTGCACGTGCAGGGCCGCTTCCTCGCCGACGAGTCCGGCGCGCCGTTCTTCTGGCTGGGCGACACCGCGTGGTCGTTGCCGCTGAACCTGGACCGCGACGAGGTCGTCGAGTACCTGGACACCCGCGCCGGGCAGGGCTACACCGTGATCCAGGCCGTGGCGATCTTCCCGCAGGCCGGCGGCCCGGGCCCGAACCGCCAGGGCGACGACCCCTACCGGGGCTCGCTCGACCGCCTCGCGGTCACCGACGGGAACGACCCCGAGGACGACGAGCAGTACGACTACTGGGACCACCTGGACTACATCGTCGAGGAGGCCGCGCAGCGCGGCATCCGGATCGCGCTGTTCCCCGTGTGGTCCGACGACCAGGTCGGGTCGCTGCTCACCGAGCGCAACGCGGAGGCCTACGGCGAGTTCGTGGGCACGCGCTACGGCGACCGGGTGATCTACGTGCTCGGCGGGGACGCCGGTGCCGACGACGTCGAGGACATCTGGCGAACCCTCGCCGGCGGCATCGCGGCGGGCGCGGGCAGCGACGTCCTGATGACCTACCACCCGCAGGGCGACCAGACCTCCGCCGAGTGGTTCGACGGGGACGACTGGCTCAGCTTCAACATGATCCAGGGCGGGCACTGCCGCCGCTACGACATCCGGCAGAAGCTGGTGAGCTCGACGTTCGGGGCGTCGTCGGACAAGCCGTTCCTCGACGGCGAACCGCTCTACGAGAACCATCCCTGGTGCTGGAAGCCGGGCGACGGCTACTCCGGGGCGGTCGACGTGCGCAGCGACGCCTACTGGTCCGTGCTCGGCGGCGCGTTCGGCCACACCTACGGCCACCACTCCGTCTGGCAGTTCCTCGGCACCGGCGGCCGCCCGGCCGAGCTCGGCGCGCGCGGAGGCTGGGAGAAGGCGCTGACGGCCGAGGCCGGCGGCCAGATGAGGTACCTGCGGGCGCTGATGGAATCCCGCCCGTACACCCTCGGTGCGCCCGCGGACCTGGTGTCGGACCCGGGCAGGGGGGCCGGGCGGATCCAGGCGAACCAGGCGTCGGACGGCAGCTACCTGATGGCCTACGTGCCGGACGCCCGCGAGTTCACGATCGACCTGTCCGGCCTGGCCGGGCCCACCGCCCGCACCTGGTGGTTCGACCCGCGCACCGGCACGGCCCGGCGGGCGGGCGCGGACGGCCCGGCCGAGGAGCGCACGGTGAGCCCGCCGGACGACGGGGACTGGGTGTTCGTCGCGGACGACGCGGCCCGTGCCTTCCCGGCTCCGGGCACCCCCGTCACCGCGAGCTGAGGTACGGGTAGTTCTTGGGCCGCAACCACATCGCGTGCACGACCCGCGGAGCCGGACCCTTCTCCAGGATCACCTCGACGAGGTTCCGGTCCGGGCCGAGCCCGATGTAGAGCAGCCGGTCCCCCTGCGGGACGAGCCTGATCGGCTCCGCGAGGACCGCACGGATCACGTCCGCCGGGATCCCGTGCTTGAGCGCGCCGGACGTGATCTCAGGGGCCACGCCCCCACCCTAGTTCCCGCCGGTCCCGGGGCGGGTCAGAGGCGCAGGGCCGCGAGCAGCCCGGCCTCCGCCGCCGCGAACCTCGGGTCCGTCACCACGTCGGCGGCCCTCGGGCGGGCGAGCTCCACGGAGACCTCCCGGTGGACCCGGGCCGGGCGCGGGGACAGCACGAGCACCCGGTCGGAGAGGAAGACCGCCTCCCGGATGTCGTGGGTGATCAGCAGGACCGTCCAGCCGTAGCGGGCGCGGACCTCCTCGAGCCACTCCTGCATGGCCGTGCGGGTCAGCGAGTCCAGGGCGCCGAAGGGCTCGTCGAGCAGCAGCACCTCGCGGTCCTGCACGACCGTGCGCAGCAGCGCCGCCCGCTGCCGCATCCCGCCGGAGAGCTCGCCGGGCCGGGACCGCTCGAACCCGGCCAGGCCGAAGGGCGCGAACAGCTCCCCCGCCTTCGCCCGGGCGTCGCGGCGGCGCATCCCTCCCACCTCGAGCCCGAGCGTCGTGTTGTCCAGCACCGTCCGCCAGGGGAAGAGCAGGTCCTTCTGCGGCATGTAACCGAAGGTCTCCCGGCCGGCCGGGGCGCCGTCGACGAGCACCTGGCCCTCGTCCGGCGCCCGCAGGCCGGCGAGCACGGTGAACAGGGTGCTCTTGCCGCAGCCGCTCGGCCCGATGACCGAGACGAACTCGCCGGGGGCGACGTCGAAGGAGACGTCGTCGAGCACCCGCAGCGCCCCGTAGGACACCGAGAGCCCGTCGACGACGATCTTGGCCTCAGGCACGGACGTCCCCCCGGTCCTCCGCCCGGTACCAGGGCACCAGCAGCCGCTGGACCAGGAACGTCAGGCCGAACAGCGCCACGCTCAGCACCGCCGTCACCCCCACCGCGGCCAGCACCAGGTCCGTCCGGAACGAGTTCTTCTGCTGGCTCATGAAGATCCCCAGTCCGGCCCGCGCGCCGACGTACTCGGCGAAGATCGCGCCCGTCACGGCGTAGGTGATCCCGATCCGCAGCGCGGTGAAGAACGACGGCATCGCCCCCGGCAGGCGGACGTAGCGGAACTCCTGCCATCGGCCGCTCCCCATGCTGCGCAACAGGTTCGAGGCCTCGCGGTCCGTCGCCGCGAAGCCCTCGATCAGGCCGACGGCGATCGGGAAGAACGTCACCAGCGCGATCACCAGGATCTTGGGCAGCAGCCCGAAGCCGAACCAGATGATCAGCAGCGGCGCGATCGCGACGATCGGCAGGGTCTGGGACGCGACGAGCAGGGGCACCAGCGCCCGGCGCAGCCACGGCGAGAAGTCCACCACGATCGCCAGCGTCCAGCCGACGGCCAGCGACACCGCGAACCCGACCGCGGTGACCTGCAGCGTCGGGACCGTGTTCGCCCACAGCACGTCCCGGAACGCCCAGCCCTGCTCGACCACCCGCAGGGGCGACGGCAGGACCTGGGGCCGGACGTCGAGCATCGTCACCGCGAGCTGCCACACCGCCAGCAGCGCGGCCACGATCAGCAGCGGTGGTGCGACCCTGCTGCCGCTCAGGGTGCGAGGTAGGAGTCGGTGAACCATGTCGAGAAGTCCGGTCGGGTGGTGAGGGGCTTTCCGTCGGCGTCGACGACCGCGCCGTTGTCCACCAGGAAGCCGGAGAACCCGGCCCAGCGCTCCAGCGTCTGCGTGCCGACCCTGCCCTGCTCGTCCTTGAGGTAGCCCTTCGCCAGCATGTCCTGGCTGCGGGAGACGAGTTCGGGCTCGGTGAAGGCGCCCGGGTTGGCGTCCTCGAGGTCCTTCGCGGCCGCGGCCGGGTCGTCCGCGGCGAACTGGTAGCCGCGCTGGGCGGCCTGCACGAACGCCTTCGCCTGGTCCGGGTCGGCCCGCAGCCACGGCGAGTTGCCGATCAGCAGGACGTTGTAGGCGTCCGGGAATCCGTAGTCCGTGTACTTGAAGGTCTTGAGCGGCTCGCCGCGGAGCTGCGCCTCGATGCCCTCCCAGGCCACGAACGGCTCGGTGAAGTCCACCTTCCCGGCGTAGAGGGCCTCGTAGGCGGACGTCCCGAGGGTGACGGTGGAGAAGGTGCCCTGGCCGCCCGCGTCGCGGATGACCTGGCGCATCTTGGGTTCCTCGCCGGGTCCGCCGAAGCCGCCGTAGGTCTTGCCGTCGAGGTCCTTGGGCGAGGTGATGTCCGCCCGGTCCGCCTTCACGGCGACCTCGCTCCCCCAGTGCTGCAGGATCGCCATCACCGAGGTGATGTCCGCGCCGGCGGCCTTGGAGTAGGTGAAGGAGTCCTGGAAGCTGATCCCGAACTCGGCCGCGCCGGAGCCCACGAGGGTGTCCGGGGAGGCGTTGGTGTAGGGCAGGAACTCGACGTCCAGCCCCGCATCGCGGAACCAGCCGCGTTGCTGCGCGACGTAGAGCCCGGTGTGGTTGGTGTTCGGCGTCCAGTCCAGGGCGATCCGGACCGTCCGGCCGGCCGCGGGGTCCGTCCCCCCGGACCCGGTGGCGCCGCCGCACCCGGCGAGAACGAGGACGGTGCCCAGGACGAGGGCCGACCATCGGAGACGAACAGAGACGCGCAACGCGTTCCTCCCTACGCCGGTGCTGACCGGGTCAGGTTCGAACGGTCGACGGCCGCCTGCCGTCCTCTCGGCCCTCGGATCGTGAGAGCTCCCGCGGTGACGGGAGACGACCCTACGGGCCGGGTCCGGCCCCCGCCAGCAAGGGTGCCCGGCGGCACTCGCGGCGCTGACGTCGCGTCCGGCGCGACGACAGGCACGGCGTGGAGGGACCCTCAGGCGTCGTGGCGCCGGTGCCGGGCACGAGGGCGCGGCGGCGGGACGGGCGCGGGGCCCTCGTGGGGCTGCGACGCCGGGCGGCCGCGCTCCGCCTCCGACCAGTGTTCCGGACGGAACGCGATCGCCTGGGTCTCCGCGACCGGGGACACCTCGCCCCGTCCCGGGACGGCCCGGTCCGGCGGGTGTGCCCCCGGGACGGGGTGCTCGCCGGACCGGCCCCCGGGCCCCGGTCCCTGCCGGGTCCGGCGCGGCTCCGCCGCCCGGGACCTGGCCGCCCGGGATCGGGCCTCCCGGAACCGTTCCTCCCGGGACCGCAGGTCCGCGTCCGCGTCATGGTGCGCCTCGCCGCCCGCCCCCGGCACCGGGTCGACACGCTCCCCCGGCCCGCCCGCGCGGGGGTCCGGCACCGTCACGGCGGGCGCACCGTCCGTGCGGGCCAGCACGGCGGCCGCGGTGTCCGCCAGCGGGTGCCCGGTGTTCCGCGCGCGGCTGTGCAGGTAGCGGACCGCCTCCTCGACGTCCGTGCCGTACCTCTCGGCCAGCATGCCGGTGGCCTGCTCGACGGCCGCGGCGCGCTCCCGCTCGGCCGTCGCCCGGGCCAACAGGGCCATCAGCCTGCCCAGCTCCCGCACGTCGGCGAGCCGGGCGGACAGGGCGTCCACCAGCGGGGCGAGCTGATCCGCCAGCGACAGGTCCATCCAGACGCCGGGCCGTCCGAGCAGCTGCAGACCGCCGATCGCCTCGCCGTCGAGCACGAGCGGAACGGCCAGGGACACGATCAACCCGGTGTCCGCGGCCGCCGCGGCGAGCTCCGGCGGACCGATCCGGGTGAGGTCCGGGGTGATCATCACGCGGCCCGAGCGCACCGCGCCGAGGGCGGGACCGGACCCCGCGCGGTACTGCAGCATCCCGAGCCGGCCGGCGGCGTCGTCGGAGCCGAACACGGCGCCGCTCACCGGGTCCGCAGGCTCGGCGAGCACGATCACCGCCCCGGACACGCCCAGGATCCCCGGCAGCGCGGCGCAGACACCGGAGAGCATGGCCCCGAGATCGAGACCGGCGGCCGGCGTACGGCCCACCCGGAGCGCGAGCCCCGGAACGCCGGAACCGTCGGTCGTGCGCGCATCATCAGGGACCACCGTCACCCCGCTCGCCGTGCTGCCGTCCCCCGACGCCGGGGACAGTCAACCATCGGCCCCCGGGCACGGCACTCGGACGATCATGGACTGGGCCGAACGGGTCAGGCTCTCAGGCCGGGGCGCCGGCGCTGGGGACGCGGTCGCCCGCCGCGGCGGGACTCGTCGCCGCGAGGTGCTCGCAGGTCCGGACCAGGACCGCCGCCGCGTCCCGGAAATCCTTGGTCGCCAACGGGTGCGACGCCCGCAGCCGCCACCGGGACAGCTGCGCCGACGCCGCCATCCGCACGTCGTCCGGGCTCGCGCCGGCCGGCAGGCCGAGGCGCGCGGTGGCGGTGCCGCCGGCCATCCCCAGGAGCCGCTCCGCGGCGGCCCGGTCCTCGTCGGACAGCGCCGGCCGGCCCGCCCGCAGCGCGTCGACCAGGTCCGCCTCGGCGAGCTCGTGCGTCCCCGACCGGACGCGGTCCAGCTGGTAGCGCAGCGACCGGACGCCCGGTGCCCCGGCCGGGAGCGCCGCGGCGATCTCGTCCAGCTCGCGCAGCGCGGCCCGCACCCGCAGCACGTCCGCCCGCCCCCCGACCTCGACGGCGAGCAGTTCCCGCAGCCGCGGAACCCCGCTGCGCCGGACCAGCTCGGCCCCGATCGTCCCGGCACCCGCCGACCCGGCACCGGTCGTCCCGTCCTCGCGGGCCAGCTCGGCGGCCAGCCGCACCCCGGTCCGCCCGAGTCGTTGCCGCAGCGACGGGCCGGGCACCGCGCCGTCCCGCAGCTCCGCCAGGTCCTCCCCCGTCAGGCCCGCGCCACCGAGCGCCAGCAGGCCGGACACGGGGATCACGGTGTGGCACGCCCGGCGGATCCCCGGGTCCGCGGCCAGGCGTTCGGCCTCCTGCCGGGGATCCCCCGCGGTCTCGTCCGCCCGCGCCAGGACCCCCAGGGCGGCAACGGGTCCGGGCTCCGGCGGGGTGCCCTGCGCCAGCAGCAGGACCACCGCGTCCGCGTCCGCGGTCCCCTCCACGACGACGGTGTCCGGGACCGGTTCCCGCGCCAGCGCCCGCACCAGGGTCGAGACGCCGATCCCGGGCGGTCCGGCGACGCCGATCCGCACGGGGCCGGCGAGCCGGGCGGCGACCCCGGCCAGCCGGGCGGCCTGGACGTCGTCGGTCACCGAGCCCCGCGCCTCCGCGACGATCGCGCGCACCCGGTCCCGCAGCGTCGCGGGTCCGTCCCCGGCCGGGGGCCCGGGCTCCCGCCCTGCCGGGGGCTCGGCGGGGCGCTCGGGCACCGCCGCAGGCTCGGCCGGGCGTTCGGGGTCCGCGACCCGCCCGGCCTCCGTCCCGCTCCCGGGCAGCGGCGCGGGCACCCGGAGACGCCGCGTGGCCGCGTCGTCGACCGGGGTGAACGCCTCCGCGGCGATCGCCGCGCCGACCGCGGCGGCGGGCACCGGGACCGAGCCCTCGACCGTCGTCCCCTGCCCGGGCGCCGAGCGGATGTCCACCAGCCCCCCGACCGCGACGATGCGGGCCGCGAGGTTGCGCAGGCCACGGCCCGCGTTCGCGGCCCGCGGGCCCACGTGCGACGGCTCGGGCAGCTCGAAGCCCGGGCCCTCGTCCCGGACGGTGAACCGCAACCGGCCGCCGACCTCGTCGAACGTCACGACGATCCCGGCGCCGGGGGCGTGCTTGTGGGCGTTGTTCACCGACTCCAGGCAGCAGAAGTACACCGCGGACTCGAGCTCGATCGGGAAACGCCGGTCCGGCGGGAGCTCCGAGGAGATGCGGACGGTCGAGTGCGGCCCGGACAGCTCCGCCTCCAGGGCCGCCACCAGCCCCTGCTCGGCCAGCGCCATCGAGCGCACGCCGCTGGCCGTCTCGGCCAGGACCGCCTCGGCGGTGTCCAGCTGGCCGGCCAGCACGCCGAGGCGCGCGGCCGGCGGGGGGCGGCGGCCGTGAGCGGCCACGAGGTCGTCCCGGCCGAGCACCAGCCGCAGCGACACGAGGTGGTGGTGGGCGCCGTCGTGCAGGTCCCGCTCGATGCGCCGGCGTTCCTGGTCCATCTCCGAGACCGCCTGGCGACGGGAGCCCGCGATGTCCGCGGCGTGCGCGAGGGCCGCGCGGAGCTGGCGTTCGAGCTCGATGCCGAGCCGGCTCGCGTCGACGACCGCGCCGAGGCTCCCCGCGATGTCCTCCAGCAGGTGGCGGCGCTCGGCGTCCAGCCCGGCGACGGCGGCCCGGTCCACCGCGAGCGTCCCGATCCGGCGGTCCCCGCTGGTCACCGGCACGGCCAGCAGATCGTCCTGCTCGTCCGTGCGGGCACCCTCGGCGGTCCACGCGTAGGTGCGGTCCCGCAGCCCGGGACGCACGACGGTGAGCCGGCTGGTGGTGGCGCCGAGCGCCCGTCCGACCGCCTCGGCCACGCGGGCCAGGTCCGGCGCGTCCGATGCGGTCCGGGACAGCGCGGCCACGTCCGCCAGCGCCCGGTACGGCGTGGGCCGGCGGCCGAACAGCAGCCGGTCCGTGAGCGCCTCGACCCCGGTGTAGACGGGCAGGAACGCCACCGCCGCCAGCACGGCGGCGAGCAGGACCGACCCGAAGGTGGCCAGCCCGGCCGCCGCGGAGAGCGCCTGGACGCACACCACGCCGCCGCCGACCAGGGCCACCGCGAGCGCCGCGGCGAGCCCCCGGCTGAAGAGCCGCTCGGCCGTCCAGAGCCGGTCCGCGC
>JAOZVV010000032.1 GCA_025869365.1 Pseudonocardia sp. | reverse complement strand
CGCGTCGGGGGAACGATCGTGGTCGGGGTCCGCCGGTCAGCGGCCGGCGTCGATCAGCGCCGTGATGTCCGCGGGTTCGAGGGCGCCGAGCAGGTCCCCGTAGACGCCGACGAGGGTCTTGCCCGGGCTGACGAACCAGGCGCCGTCCTCCTCGACCACGACGACCTTGACGTCCAGTGCGGCCGTGACCAGCTTCGGCACCAGCCGGGTGAGGGTCGGGTCGTTGCCGATCTGCGAGTCGAGGCTGGTGGCGAGATCGCTCGAGCAGAACGGGGTGGCCGGCGAGCCCTCGATGCCGGTGACGGTCACGCAGTCCCTGTCCCGGGTGATCGTGATCCGCTGTCCGCCCTGCTCGACGACGGCGCTGCGCAGGGCGAGGCCGGTGGAGCCGCGGACGTCCGCCTCGGTGGTCTGCAGGTCGACGATCTTCAGGCCGCTCGGGGCGCCGCCCCGCGCCGCGTCGACGAGCGCGGGTCCGGCGTCGTGCAGCACGGCCATCTCCGTCGGCGGGGTCAGCTCGACCAGCCGCCGGATGTCCGAGTCGAAGCCGGCCTGCAGGGCCTCCCGCAGCGCGTCCTGGCCGGAGGCCGCGCCCTTCGCGCCGATCGACGTGGTGGGCCACGGGGTCCCGGCGTCCTTGAGGGCGTAGTCCGCGAGCGTGTAGAAGCCGCTGACGTACCAGTCGCCGTCGACCTTCACGGTCGCGACGCGGATCGGCTCGCCCTGCTTCGCGACCTCCTGGGCGATGTCGATCGTCGTCGGGCCGGTGGCGGGGACGCCGTCGGGGAAGGCCCTGGCCTTGAACGAGTCCGTGAACGGCAGGGAGCCCGGGTCCTGGTTCGTCGTGATCGTCCCGGCGACGAGCTTGGTGATCGCGACGTTGTCCCGGACGTTCTCGGTGGCGGCCTCGTCGAACGTCAGGCCGGTGATCGTCGCGGTGTCCAGCCCGGTCTGCGCGGCGGCGTCCGGTTTGAGCACCTCGAGGCGCTGGAGCTCGGCGGTGAGCATGTCGCCCATGTCCACCAGCAGCTCGCCCTCGGTCGGGTTGATGCGGCTGTAGGCCTTGAGGTAGTCCCGCGCCTCCAGGTCCGCCGCGAGGGAGGTGACGGCCTCGGTCGGGGTGCTCGCGCCGCCGCTGCCGGCCAGCAGCGCCCAGGCGGTGCCACCGCCCGCGAGCAGCACGATCACGGCCACGATCGCGGTGATGAGGGGCCAGCGCTTCCGCCGGGGCCTCCCGGTCGGTGCCGTGCCACCGGGCGGCGGGGGCACGTTCCCGGACGGGTCCCAGCCCTGCGGGCCGTACCCGGGCTGCTGCGCATAGCCGGGCTGCTGGCCGTATCCGGGTTGCTGGCCGTATCCGGGCTGCTGGTTCCCGTACTGCTGGCCGTAGCCGGGTTGCTCGTACCGGGGCTGCTCGTACCGGGGCTGGCCGTAGCCCGGCTGGCCGTATCCGGGGCCGGCCTGCGGCGCGGGGTACTGGCTGGTGCCCTGCGGTCCGTACCCCTGCTGGTCGTGGCCGCCGTGGCCCGGCTGACCGGGCGGCGGGCCGTAGCCGTCGCCCTGGGGGCCGTAGCCCTGCTGGTCGTATCCCGGCTGGCCGTAGCCCTGCGGCGACCACTGGCGCGGGTCCTGTCCCGGGTCGCGTCCGGTCCCGTCGTCGGCCATGTCGTTCTCTTCCCCTCGTGGCGCGCGTCCCGGTCGGGCGCGCAGGCGTACAGCCTCCCGGAGGACGCCCGGACCGCACAGGAGTGGAAGTACGTAGGTCGCCTACCCCGTTCGGAGCACGCCACAGCTTCGGGGTACCGCCGGCCTCGTGTCCACCATGTGGTGGAAGTTGCTCGAATCGTTGCGTGTGGCTCCCGGGGTTCGAGAGGTCGGGATGGGAGAGTGCGGCCGAGGACCCGGAGATCGACTCGACGGATCGACAGGCGTGCGCCCCCGCGGCGCGGAACGGGGGAGTGGTGCGGCCAGCGGGCTCGTCACGCATCGTCGTCGTGCTCCTGCTCGTCGCGCTGCTGTCCGGTTCGCTGGGGGCCGGGGTCGCCTTCGCCGCGCCGCCCCCCACCCCGCCGCCCAACCCGAGCGACCAGCAGCTGCAGAGCAGCGGGGACGCCGTCTCCGGCCGCGCCGCGCAGGTCGCCCAGCTCACGGACCGGCTCTCGGCCCTGCAGGCGGAGGCCGAGGACCTGCAGATCCAGGTCGCGGAGCAGCACGAGTCCGCGAACCAGGCCCAGGACGTCTTCACCACCGCGCAGAGCGCGGCGCAGGCCGCCGCGGACCGCGCGGACCAGGCCCGGATCGAGACCGACGCCGCCGGGCAGGCCATCGACGCGGCTCGCATCCGGCTCGACGACGTCGTCGCGAACACCTACCAGCAGGGCATCGACCTCGGCCCGATCGGCCTGCTCACGAGCGCGTCGGGGCCCGAGGACCTGATCGACCGCGCGCAGATGACGGACGCGGTCGCGGCCCAGCAGGCCACGGCCCTCGACGCGCTGCAGCGCGCGCGGGTGGACAAGGCCAACGCGGACTCCACGGCCCGGCAGGCCCAGGACGAGGCCGAGCAGCGGCAGGCGGCCGCCGCGGACGCGAAGGCGGCCGCGGACCGGGCCCTCGCCGCCGCGGAGAGCGCCTCCGACGCCCAGGCCCAACGGCTCGCGCAGGTCACGGCGGAGCAGGCGGACGTGCAGCGCCAGCTCGACGCCGCCGAGGACGCCGACGCCGGGCTCCGGGCCCAGCGGCAGCGCTTCGACGCCTGGCAGGCCGAGCAGGCCCGGCTGGAGGCGGAACGGCAGCGGGCCGAGGCCGCGGCGGCGCGCGCCCGGGCCGCCCAGGAGGAGGCCTCGGCACAGCCTGCGCCCCGGAGCCCCGGACCGGGCCCGCGCCCGCGGATCACCGTCCCGCGGCGCTCCGGCTCCTCGGCCGTCCAGACCGTGATCGACCGGGCGATGGGCGAGCTCGGCGTGATCTACGCATGGGGCGGCGGCACCGCCCGCGGGCCGTCGCGGGGCATCCGGGACGGCGGGGTGGCCGACGAGATGGGCGACTACAAGAAGATCGGGTTCGACTGCTCGGGGCTGATGCTCTACGCGTTCGCCGGCGTCGGGGTCAACCTGCCGCGCTACAGCGGGAACCAGCACGCCTTCGGCGAGCAGGTCGCGTTGTCCGCCAAGCAACCCGGGGACATGCTGGCCTGGGCCCGCAACGGCCGCGTCTACCACATCGCGTTGTACATCGGGAACAACAAGATGATCGAGGCGCCCTACTCGGGGGCGACGGTCCGGGTGACGAACGTGCGCTACGGCGGCAACCTGATGCCGACCGTCTCACGGGTGCTCTAGCCGGGACCCGCTCACAGCCGTCATACGGCGCACAGGGTGTGATGGTCGGGTGAGCGTGCACCCGTCGCCCGAGAGTTCCGCCCCCGGCAACCCCGCGGCAGGAGCCGCCCCGGAACCGCCCGCGAAGGACGCCGAGCTCCTGGAGCGGGTCGTCTTCGAGATCAAGCGCGTGATCGTCGGGCAGGACCGGCTGGTCGAGCGGATGCTCGTCGGCCTGCTGGCCAAGGGGCACCTGCTGCTCGAGGGCGTGCCCGGGGTGGCGAAGACCCTCGCGGTGGAGACGGTCGCGAAGGTCGTCGGGGGGTCGTTCTCCCGCCTGCAGTTCACCCCCGACCTGGTGCCCGCGGACATCCTCGGCACCCGGATCTACCGGCAGGGACGCGAGGAGTTCGACGTCGAGCTGGGCCCGGTCGTCGCGAACTTCGTGCTGGCGGACGAGATCAACCGCGCGCCCGCGAAGGTGCAGTCCGCGATGCTGGAGGTCATGGCCGAGCGGCACCTGTCCATCGGCGGCAAGACCTTCCCCATGCCGGATCCGTTCCTCGTGCTCGCCACCCAGAACCCGATCGAGAACGAGGGCGTCTACCCCTTGCCCGAGGCGCAGCGGGACCGGTTCCTCTTCAAGATCGTCGTCGAGTACCCGGGGGTGGAGGAGGAGCGCGAGATCGTCTACCGGATGGGTGCGGAGCCCCCGGTCGCCGAGCGCGTGATGGGACCGACGGACCTGGTCCGGCTCCAGGGCGTCGCGTCGAAGGTCTTCGTGCACCACGCGCTGGTGGACTACGTGGTGCGTCTCGTCGTCGCCACCCGGACCCCGGGGGACCATGGGCTCGCGGACATCGCGGGCTGGGTGTCCTACGGCGCGTCCCCGCGGGCGACGCTCGGGATCGTCGCGGCCTCCCGCGCGCTGGCGCTGGTCCGGGGCCGGGACTACGTGCTCCCGCAGGACGTCCTGGACGTGGCACCGGACGTGCTGCGCCACCGGCTCGTGCTCTCCTACGACGCGGTGGCGGACCAGGTACCGATGGACCACATCATCTCGCGGGTGATGCAGACGGTGCCGCTCCCGCAGGTCACCGCCCGCCCGCAGGCCACCCCCGCCCCCGTGGCCCCGTACACGCCGGCGGCCGGCGCGCCGTGAGCGAGCAGTCCCCACCCGAGGTTCAGGAAAGCCACATTCAGGTAAGGACATTTCAGGAACGTGGCTTTCCTGAAGGCGGGTCCGCGCGCTCGGTCCACCCGCCCTCACTCCGTGACGGGCGGCTCGAGGCCTCCCTGCGGACCCTGGAGCTGACCGTCCGCCGCCGGCTCGACGGGCTGCTGCAGGGCAACCTCCTCGGGCTCGTCCCCGGGCCCGGCTCGGAGCCGGGGGAGGCGCGGCCCTACCGCGCCGGGGACGACGTCCGCCGGATGGACTGGGCGGTCACCGCCCGGACCACCGAGCCCCACGTCCGGGAGACGATCGCGGACCGCGAGCTCGAGACCTGGGTGGTCCTGGACCTCTCACCGAGCCTGGACTTCGGCACCGCGGGCTGCGAGAAGCGCGATCTCGCCGTCGCCGCGCTGGCCGCGGTCGCCCACCTGACGCGCGGGGGCGGCAACCGGATCGGCGCCCTGGTCGCGACCGGTGCGCGGACGCACCGCTTCCCGCCCCGCGGCGGCATCGGCCATGCCCGCACCCTGGTCCGTCAGGTCGCGCAGACGCCGCGCGCGGCCGAGGGCACCCGCGGGGACCTGGCGGCGGCGATCGAGCAGCTCCGCCGCCCGCCGCGCCGCCGCGGGCTGGCCGTGGTGATCTCGGACTTCCTCGGCGAGCCGGAGTGGGAGCGCGCGCTGCGCGGCCTCTCCGCCCGCCACGACCTGCTCGCCGTCGAGATCCTGGACCCGCGCGAGCTGGACCTCCCGGACGTCGGCACGGTGGTGCTGGCGGACCCCGAGACGGGCGAGCAGCGCGAGGTCGAGACGACACCGTTGCTCCGCCGCGAGTACGCCGCCGCGGCCTCCGCGCACCGGGACCGGGTGGCGGCCGCGCTGCGCCGCACGGGCGCCGCGCACCTGCGGCTGCGCACGGACTCGGACTGGATCGCGGACATCGTCCGGTTCACCCTCGCCCGCAAGCGGGCCTGGTCCGGAGGTACCGGATGAGCTTCGCGTCGCCGTGGTGGCTGCTCGGCCTGCTCGTCGTGGCCGGGCTCGTCGTCGGGTACCTGATCCTGCTGCGGCGCCGCCGCCGCGACGTCGTGCGGTTCACGAACCTGGAGCTGCTGAACTCGGTCGCCCCGAAGCGGCCGGGCTGGTACCGGCACGTGCCCGCGGCCGCGTTGATCGCCGCGCTCGCGGTGCTGACGGTCGCGCTCGCGGGTCCGCAGGCCGAGGCGAGGGTTCCGCGGAACCGGGCCACCGTCGTCCTCGTGATCGACGTCTCGCTGTCCATGCAGGCCACCGACGTCGCCCCGAACCGGCTCGCCGCCGCGCAGGCCGCCGCCAAGACCTTCGCGGACCAGCTGACGCCGGGGATCAACCTCGGCCTGGTCTCCTTCGCCGGGACGGCCGCGGTGCTCGTCTCGCCCACCACGGACCGGGACTCGGTCAAGCGCGCGGTGGACGGGTTGACCCTGTCCGAGTCCACGGCCACCGGCGAGGCGATCTTCGCCGCGATGCAGTCCATCGACTCGTTCTCCCGTTCGGTGGCCGCCTCGGACGCCGAGGGGCCGCCCCCGGCGCGGATCGTGCTGATGAGCGACGGCAAGCAGACGGTGCCCGGCCCGGACGGGGAGAACGACCCGCGCGGCTCCTTCACCGCCGCCCGCAAGGCCGCGGAGATGAAGATCCCGGTCTCGACGATCTCCTTCGGCACCGAGTACGGGACGATCGACATCGAGGGCGGGCGGACCCGCGTCGCGGTCGACGACGCGTCGATGAAGGAGATCGCGGACCTGTCCTCCGGGCAGTTCTTCACCGCCGCCACCGAGGACGAGCTCAAGCAGGTCTACGCGGACCTGTCCGACCAGATCGGCTACGAGGTCCGGCGGGTGGACACCAGCAAACCGTGGCTGGCCGGGGGTGCGCTGCTGCTGCTGGCCGGGCTCGGGGCGGGGCTGGCGCTGGGTCGGCGGCTGCCGTGAGCGTGCCCGCGGTGCACTAGGTTCTCCGTACGTGAGCAGAAGCGTTCTCGTCACCGGAGGAAACCGCGGCATCGGCCTGGCGATCGCGACGGCGTTCGCGGCCCAGGGGGACAAGGTGGCGGTGACGTACCGCTCCAGCCCGGACGGGCTGCCGGACGAGCTGTTCCCGGTGCAGTGCGACGTCACCGACGCCGCCGCCGTCGACGCCGCGTTCACCGCCGTCGAGGAGAAGAACGGGCCGGTGGAGGTCCTGATCTCCAACGCCGGCATGACCGACGACGGGCTGCTCATGCGGATGAGCGAGGAGTCCTTCACCGGGGTGATCGACGCCAACCTGACGGCCGCCTACCGGGTGGCCAAGCGGGCGTCGCGCGGGATGCTGCGCGCCAAGGGCGGCCGGATGATCTTCATCTCGTCCGTCGTCGGGCTGCTGGGCAGCGCCGGCCAGGTCAACTACGCCGCCTCGAAGAGCGGCCTGGTGGGGCTGGCCCGCTCCATCGCCCGGGAGCTGGGCTCGCGCGGGATCACCGCCAACGTCGTCGCGCCCGGTTTCGTGGACACGGACATGACCCGGGCGCTGCCGGACGCCCGGCGCACCGAGATCCTCGGCCAGGTCCCGCTCGGGCGCTACGCCTCCGCCGAGGAGATCGCCTCGGCGGTGACCTGGCTCGGCTCGCCGGGCGCGGGGTATGTCACCGGGGCGGTCATCCCCGTCGACGGCGGCCTCGGCATGGGGCACTGACGCACCGCGACAGGGGCGCCACGGCCACGCCGTGGCGCCCCGTCGGGTCAGGCCGGCGCGGCGGCGCCGTAGGTGATCGGCTCCTCCAGGGGGATCGCCTGCACCGCCGGCAGCACCTCGCGGGAGAACAGGTCGATGCTCTTCTCCGCCACGTCCTGGGGCATGTCCCCGTAGCGCATGACCAGCATGAACTCCTCCGGGTGGAACGCCGCGGAGATGCCCCGCATCTTCTCGATGCACTGTTGCGGGGTGCCCCAGACGTGGTTGGCCAGGTAGGCGTCGCCCATCGCCTTGGCCGGGTCCCCGGTGCTCGCGAGCCCCGCGGACTGCTGCGCGTAGTGCTCGTAGCCCTTCGTCGTCGCGAAGTGGTTGCTGTCGAGCTCGTAGTTGCGCCGCGCGCTGTCCGCGTACTGCGGGATGTAGCGCCGGGCGCCCTCCGCCGCCGCGGCCTCGGTCTCCGCGCAGAAGACGTTCATGTGGATGCGCGGACGGGCCGGCGCGTGCCCGGCCTCGGCGCGGGCGGCGGCGAACTGCTCGAGATCGGCGTGGTACTCCTGCCACGGCCGCTGCGGGATGATCAGCGGCTTGAGCCCGAACCGCGCGCCCACCGGCGCGGAGGACGGGCTGCCCCAGGAGAAGTGGAAGTTGTCGATCAACGCCTGCGGGTCCCTCGGGCGGGGCCGCATCGTCACGTTCTCGAGGTCGTAGTGCGTGCCGTGGAAGCTGAAGGACTCCTCGGTCAGCGCCAGCCGGACGATCTGGATCGCCTCGTCGAACCGCTCACGGGACTCGTTCATGTCGATCCCGAGCTGGCGGAACTCCCGGCGCGCGGCGCCGCGGCCGAAGCCGATGTAGGGCGTGCGGCCGCGCAGCTGGTACTGCAGCGTCGTGATGTCCTCGGCCACCCGCAGCGGATGGTGCCAGGGCAGGACGACGACCATCGTGCCCACGTCGATCCGGCTGGTCGCCCCCGCGATGAACGACAGCAGCTGCAGCGGGTTCGGGATCATCGTGTACGGGCTGATGTGGTGCTCGACGGTCCACAGCGAGTCCCAGCCCTGGTCCTCGGCGGCGAGGGCGGTGTCGAGCTCCTCCTCGTAGCGCTTCACGTCGTTCCCGGGATCCAGGTCCGCGACCGGCTCGCCGCGCTCCCTGGCCTCGTACCGCTCCCAGTCCGCGTAGTTCTGGAAGAACATCGTCATGCCGACGCGCACGGTCTACCTCCTGTGTGGTCGTGGACTTCAGGACGGGCCCGTCTTCAGGCCAGGGCGGTCTTCAGGACAGGGCTCGTCCGGAAAGGGCTGCATGCAGCGCCGCGATGAGGGCGGCGGTGCGGGGTTCGCCGACGAGCGACGCGCCCAGCTGGTTCTGGACGTAGCCGAACCCGACCCGGGAGCCGACGTCACCGAACCCGAGGGCGCCACCGGCTCCCGCGTGCCCGAAGGAGCCGGCCCCGAGTAGCGGGGCGGCGGCTGTGGGCAGCTGGAACCCGGTGCCGAAGCGGCTCTCCGAGAGCAGCACCTCGTCCGGCCCGCGGACCTGCTCGGCCCGGGCCCGGTCGACGGCCTTCTCGGAGAGGATGCGGACGTCGTCGACCTCGCCGACGGTCGCGGCGTACATCCGGGCCAGCGAGCGGGCGTTGGTGATGCCGTTCGCGGCGGGGATCTCGGCGGCGTACACGGCCGCGTCGTTCCAGCTGCCGGCGTGCGGGGTGGGCAGGGCGCCGTTGGTCGAGAGCGTCCGGGCGAACAGCGACGTCGGGTCCGTCAGGGCCGCGAGGACCCGCAGCACCTGCTCCTTCACCACGGGATCGGTGATGGCGTCGAGGGCGTTCGGGTCCGGCACCCCGTCGATCAACGGGGCGACGTCGGGGACCCGGTCGGCGCGGAGCCCGATCGAGAGGTCGAGGCCGAGCGGCGCCGCGACCTCCTCGGCGAAGACCGTGCCCAGAGACCGTCCGGTCACCCGCCGGACCAGCTCGCCGACCAGCCAGCCGAAGGTCAGCGCGTGGTAGCCGTGCGCGGTGCCGGGTTCCCACAGGGGCTCCTGCCGGGCCAGTGCCTCGACCACCGGGGTCGAGGCCAGCAGGTCCGCCCGGGTCAGGGCCGCGGTGGGCACCGGCAGCCCGGCCTGGTGGCTGAGCAGCTGCTCGACGGTGACGTCGGCCTTGCCCGCCGCCGCGAACTCCGGCCAGTACCGCGACACCGGGGCGTCGAGGTCCAGCAGGCCGCGCTCCGCGAGGAGGTTGACGACGACGGCGCTCGCGCCCTTCGTCGCCGAGTAGACGAGCCCGATCGTGTCGCGCTCCCACGGCCGCCCGGTCGCCGGGTCCGCGGTGCCGCCCCACAGGTCGACGACCGGCTCGCCGTCGACGTACACGGCGACCGAGGCGCCCACGTCGCCGCGCTCGGTGAAGTTGTCCCGGAAGGCGTCCCGCACCCCGTCGAAGCCCTCGGCGACATCGCCGTGGATCTGCAGCTCGGCCATCCGCTCCTCCTCCGGGCCGCCCGCAACGCCGCGGGCCGCCGGTTCGGACACTAGGAACCCGCTCCCGCAGGCCGGTACCCCCGAAAGTGACCGGGCCGTGGCCGGGACCCGCGTGCGCCCGTCCACCGGTCCTAGACTCCGTGCGTGGCCGACGACGCGATCCCGGAGCCGCTCTCCATCCGCGGTCGGCAGAAGGCGATGACCCGGCGCCTGCTCCGGGACGCGGCGGTCGGGCTGTTCGCGGCCCAGGGCTACGCGCAGACCACGGTGGACGACATCACCTCCGCGATCGGCGCCAGCCGGGCCACCTTCTACCTGCACTTCGACGGCAAGGCCCGGATCGTCGCGGAGGTCTACGAGGACGACGTCCTCGCCGAGACGATGGAGTTCTACCGCCGGCTCGACGCCTTCGACCCGCCCGGCCGTGAGCAGCTGCGGGGCTGGCTGGACGACGCGCTCGGCTTCTTCGAGCGGCACCGGGACGTGCTGCGGTTCGGGCAGGAGGCCCAGTCCATCGAGCCGTCGCTGGAGGCACTCTCGTCCGCGGTGGTGCTGGACCGCTGCGCCGAGGCGATGCCGCGCTACCTGGGCCGCTGGGACGGGCCCGAGCGCGACCAGGCCCGGCTGCGGCTGGAGCTGCTGATCCTGCAGCTCAGCGACTTCGCCCGGCTCTGGGTGGACGGGCACTGGCCGGTGAAGCGGGACGTCGCGCTGGCGGTGCTGCTGGACCTCTGGGCGCACGGGCTGCGGCTGGAGCTCACCGATCCGTGACGGGAAGCCGCAGCGTCATGTCAGTTGACACAGCGTCAGCGAGTTCCCTACCGTGATCGCAGCCACACCGGAGTGGAGCTGCGATGACGCGGATCGGGAACGACGTGGCCGGCGGCCCTGCTCCTCCGCGCGGCCCTGCTCCACCGGGCTCCCGGGCCCTGTTCGACGGGGCGGTCCTGGCCGCCCGGCGCGCGACCGGGCTCCCGGTGGTGTTCGGCGGACCGGTGGACGGGTCCGGGATCCTGCTCGGCCACTCCGCGGGGATGCGGACCGCGGCGCTCGACGGGCTCGTCGTCGCCCGCAGCACCGGTCTCGGCGGCCACGCCGTGCAGGTCGGCAGGCCCGTGGCGGTGCACGACTACGGGGCGGCCCGGACGATCACCCACGACTACGACCGGCAGGTGGCCGCCGAGGGGCTCGTCTCGCTGGTGGCGGTGCCGGTTCCCGTCGACGGCGAGGTGCGGGCCGTCCTCTACGGCGCGGCCCGGCGTCCGGGGCCGATCGCCGACCGGGCGGTCGGCGGGCTGCTGGACGCGGCGCGCCGGCTCGGCGCCACGCTCGGCCGGGCCCCACGGCCGTCGCCGCCGTTCCCGCGGGTGGCCCGGGCCGCGGCGGGTGCGGTGTTCGCGGACATCGACAGGTTCGCCGGGGACATCCCGGACCCGGCGCTGCGGGAGGAGATCGTCGACGGCTGCGCCCGCTTCGCCCGTGCCGGTGCGGGTGGCGACGGCCCTGTGCTGACCGCCCGGGAGATCGACATCCTCGCCCTGGCCGCCGCGGGCTGCGGGAACGCGGAGATCGCCGCGCTGCTCGGCACCGCCCGCGCCCCGGTGGCCTCCCCGGCCGTGAAGTCCCACCTGCGCACCGCGATGCGCAAGCTCGGCGTCCACACCCGGCACGCGGCGGTGAGCGCCGCGCGGGCCGGCGGGCTCCTGCCGTGACCGGTCCCGGCTGCGGCGACGCGGCCGAGGGGCTGAGCGGCGCCGAGATCGAGGAGATCAGGCGGGTCTTCGCGCTCCTGCGGATCGCCGCCGGCCGGGCCCGCGCCGACGAGGCCGGGGCCCTGGCGGACCGGCTGGTCCGGGTCGTCCATCCGGGACCGCCCGGCCCGTCGCCGGGGGCGGACTCGCTCACCGCCCGCGAGCTGGACGTCCTGGCCCTGGCCGCCGTCGGCCACCGGAACGCCGAGATCGCCGTGCGGATGGGGATCTCGGCCGAGACGGTCAAGAGCTACCTGCGGACGGCGATGGGCAGGCTCGGGGTGCACTCGCGGCACGCCGCCGTCGGTGCGGCGCGGGCGGCGGGCCGGATCCCCTGACGACCCGGCTGTGAGAGGGTCTGGGGTGACTTCGCCGGGGTCGGGCATGCAGACCTCGGTGCGCACCTCCCCGGGATCGGCACGAAAGGCTCCACATGGGACTGCTCGACGGCAAGCGTCTGCTCGTCACCGGCGTCATCACCGACGCCTCGCTCGCCTTCCACGCCGCGAAGATCGCGCAGGAGCAGGGCGCGGAGGTCGTGCTCACCGGCTTCGGCCGGATGCGCCTGGTCGAGCGGATCGCGCAGCGGCTGCCGAAGCCCGCGCCGGTCGTCGAGCTGGACGTGGCGGACCAGGGCCAGCTGGACAGCCTCGTCGAGCGGATCTCCCCGCACCTGGGCGAGGAGCCCGCACTCGACGGCGTGCTGCACTCGATCGGCTTCGCCCCCGCGTCCTGCCTGGGCGAGGGCGCCTTCCTCAGCGCCCCGTGGGAGGACGTCGCCACGACCATCCAGGTCAGCGCCTACTCGTTCAAGTCCCTGTCGACGGCGGTGCTGCCGCTGCTCGGGCCGGGCAGCTCGATCGTCGGGATGGACTTCGACAACCGCCAGGCCTGGCCGGCGTACGACTGGATGGGCGTCGCGAAGTCGACGCTGGAGTCCGTCACCCGGTACCTGGCCCGGGACCTCGGGCCGAAGGGCATCCGGGTCAACCTGTGTGCCGCCGGCCCGGTGAAGACGATGGCCGCGAAGTCCATCCCCGGCTTCGCCGCGTTCGAGGACGCCTGGGACGAGCGGGCACCGCTCGGCTGGGACGTCACGGACCCGGTGCCGGTCGCGAAGACCGTCTGCGCGCTGCTCTCGGACTGGCTGCCCGTCACCACCGGCTCGATGGTGTGGGCGGACGGCGGCTTCCACGCCATCGGTGTCTAATTGACCCCGTGATTCCCGATGCGCTGCTGGTGCTCTCGTTCGGCGGTCCCGAGGGCCCCGACGAGGTGCGCCCCTTCCTGGAGAACGTCGTCCGGGGCCGGGGCGTCCCGCCGGAGCGGCTCGACGCCGTCGAGGCGCACTACCAGCACTTCGGCGGCGTCTCGCCGATCAACGCCCGCAACCGTGAGCTGATCGCCGCGGTCCGGGAGCGGACGGACCTGCCGGTCTACTTCGGCAACCGGAACTGGTACCCGCTGGTCGAGGACACCGTCGCGGAGATGGCCCGGGACGGTGTCCGCTCGGCGCTCGTGTTCGCCACCAGCGCGTACGGCGGCTACTCGGCCTGCCGGCAGTACCACGAGGACATCCGCCGGGCCCGCAAGGCGGTGGGGGAGGACGCCCCGCGGCTGACGAAGCTGCGGCACTTCTTCGACCATCCGGCGTTCGTGCGGGCGAACGCGGACGCGGTGCGGGCGGCGCTGGCGTCCCTGCCGCCGGCGCAGCGCGCGGGTGCCCGGCTCGTCTTCACCGCACACTCGGTTCCGGTCTCGGCGGACGAGGCCGCGGGGCTGCCGGAGGAGGGCGGGCACCGCTACTCGCGGCAGGTCGCCGAGGCCGCCCGGCTGGTCGCGGCGAACCTCGGCGTCGCGGACTACGACGTCGTGTGGCAGTCCCGCTCGGGTCCGCCGCGGATCCCGTGGCTCGAACCGGACATCCTGGACCACCTCGACGCGCTGCACGCCGGGGGGACCCGGGCCGTGGTCGTCGCGCCCGTGGGGTTCGTGTCGGACCACGTCGAGGTGGTGTGGGACCTGGACAACGAGGCCGCGGAGAAGGCCGCCGAGCTCGGCATGGGCTTCGCCCGGGCCGCGACGGCCGGCCCGGACCCGCGGTTCGCGGACATGGTGGTCGAGCTGATCGCCGAACACGTGCACGCCGCGGCCCCCCGGGCGCTGAGCCGGGTCCCGAGGGCGGGGTGCACGGTCGACGGCGCCCCCTGCGCGGTCGGCTGCTGCGAACCCGTCAGGCGCCCGGCTCGACACTCCTGATCAGGGCTGCGGGTCGCCCCCGGAGCGGTCCGGGGCGGAGGCGGTGATGGCGGCGGCGACGAGGTCGGCGGCCGTGGTCTCCCGGGTGCGGCGGCCGCGGTCGTAGTACTGCGTCGTGGCGATGCTCGCGTGCCCGACATCGGCCTGGACGTGGTGGATCCGGGCGTCCTGCTCGAGTGCGATGGTGACGTAGGCGTGCCGCAGGGCGTGCGGATGGACCCTGTCCGCGACGTCCGCGAGCTCCGGTCCGGCGGTGAGCGCCACGCGCCGGAGCAGGGCGTTGACGTCGAACCGGGAGCAGCGTCCGCCCTCGCGCGTCGCGATCAGCGGGCTGCGGGAGGCGGAGGTCCGGCCGCGGACGGCCGGGGTCACCGCCCCCGCCCACCGGTCACGTTCCTCCAGGTAGGCGCCTAGTGCGACGGCCGCGAGCTCGGTCAGGTAGACCTCCCGCCGCACCCCGCCCTTGCCGAGCACCCGCAGCACCTTCTCGCCGCCGGTGACCACCAGCTCGTCGCGGTCCAGGCCGACGAGTTCGGAGACCCGCAGTCCGAGTGTCAGCAACGCGACCACCGCCACCGCCCGTCGCGCGTAGAGCTCCCGGTGACGCGTCCGGTTCGGCAACCGGCTCGCGGACTCGAGCAGGACGCGGAGCTGGCCGGCCGTCAGCCGGATCGTCGGTGAGGTGTCCCGGACGCTGCGGGACAGGCCGAGCCGCGCGCGGTTCAGGGCGGCGGGATTGGCGGGGATCACGCCGGCCTCGGTGAGGTGCCCGTAGAACGCGGACAGCGTCGAGAGCATCCGCTGCCGGGTCCGCTTCTCCGCGCCGGTCGCGTCGAGGGCGTGCAGCCAGGCCTTCACGTCCGTGCCCGTCGCGGCGCGGGGATCGAGGTTCCGGCTCGCGCACCACCGGAACCAGGCGAGGTGATGGAGCGGCCCCGGCTTCGACGGGGTGGTCGGGCGGGTGGGCGCGGGCGCGGCGCCGGTCAGGGCGTCCGTCCAGGCCACGGGCAGCCCGAGGGCGTACGCGTAGGTGCGGCGCGTGCCGGGGTTGGCGTACTGGGTCAGCCAGTCCGCGATCTGGGCTCGGAGCCCGTCCGGGTCCGCGACGCCCGGCCAGCCGTCGAGCTCGGCCGCAGCGACGACCGGGGCGCGGGGGAGGGCCTCGAGTACGGCGAGGGGTCCGGGATCGGGCACGAGGCTGATCGTCTCGCGTCCGGGGTCCCGGGCCCGGCTGCCACGCCGCTCGGCCGCGGTCATCGGCGCCGGCGTTTCCCGCCCCACCCGACCAGCACCCCGACCGCCTCGACGGCGGAGCTCAGCAGTTTTCCGGCGGCTCTCAGCATCTTCATCCGCGCAGTGTCGCCTCTCGTGGCCCGGCCCGCCGGGTCGACGGGGAGGCGCCACCCGCCCGTGCGCTCGACGCACCCACGAAATGCCGGTTTCGTGCAACGAATGAAGAGTTCGACATAACTGAAACCAGGTTTTCAGTTGTGGAACCACGAACTGGTAGGCTCCCTCTCGTGATCGACGAGGCTGTGCGCTGCGGATACAGCAGATGCCGGGCCGAGCTCCCCGCGCCGGGCCCCCAGGGCGGACGCCGCCGGAGCTTCTGCCGGGACACGCGATGGGACGGCCGGACCTGCGCCCAGATGGCCCGGGCCGAGCGGGAGGCCCTCGGTGCCCTCGGCCTCGACGCCGGGAGCACCACGTTCCGGCTCGACGCGGAGCGCCTGCGCGAGCAGCTCGACGTCGCCCGGGCGCCGGTCGAGGCGTTGACCGAGGCGCTGGCCGCCGTCCTGGCCCGTCTCGACGAGGTGGAGGCCGCGGCGGTGTCGGCGGTCGATGCGGCACACGCGCAGGTCGCCGAGGCGGAGCGGGCCCGGGTCGGCGCGGAGGAGGCCCGGGAGCAGGCCGAGCACCGGGCCCGGCAGGCCGCCGTGGCGGCGGAGCGTTCCGGGAAGGAACGGGCGGAGGCGATCGAGCGGGCGGCCGCCGCGGCCCGGCAGGCGCTGGAGGCCACCGAGGCGCTCGGCGCGGCCCGGCAGGAGGCGGCGCAGGCGACGGCGGCCCGCTCCGCCGCGGAGACCAGGACCGCTCAGGAGGCGGAGCGGGCCTCGGCCGCGGAACGGGAGGCCCGTACGGCCGCCGTCGCGGCGGAACGGGCCGCGGCGGAGCGCGATGCCGCGCGGGCGACGGCGGAGGAGCGCAGGGCCGAGGCGGGGACGCTGCGCGCGGCCCTCGCCGACGCCCGGGACC
>JAOZVV010000031.1 GCA_025869365.1 Pseudonocardia sp. | reverse complement strand
GTTCGTGACGGTCGGTCGCTAGGACTCGCCCGGCGCCGAGATGCCGGCGGCCGTGGTGAGCGCCCGCTTCGTGAGGACCTTCACCAGGTGGCGGCGGTACTCGACGGTGCCGGAGTTGTCCGCCGGGGGCTCGGTGCCCTCGTCGGCCAGCGCCGCGGCCTCCTCGATGGACCTGCCCTCCGCCAGGGCGGCCTCGGTGGCCGAGGCCCGCAGCGGGGTGGAACCCATGTTGACCAGGCCCACCCGGCCGTCCACGACGGCCACGGCGACGATCGCCCAGTCGTTGCTGCGGCGGGTGAACTTCTCGTACGCCCAGCCGGCGGTGCCGGTGCGCGGCACCCGGACCTCGACGACGAGCTCGTCCGGCTCCTTCACCGAGGAGAAGACCCCGGTGTAGAACTCGGTGATCGGGACCTTCCGCTCACCGCGCGGCGAGCGCAGGACCACGGTGCCGCCCAGCGCGAGCAGCGCCGCCGGGAGGTCCGAGGCCGGGTCGCCGTGGGCGAGCGAGCCGCCGATGGTGCCGCGGTGGCGGACCTGCGGGTCCCCGACCGTCCGGGCGACCGCCGGCAGCAGCGGGCACTCGGTGGCCAGGACCTCCGAGATCACGAGGTCCCGGTAGCGGGTGACGCCACCGATCGCGACCTCGTCCCCGTCGACCCGGATGTAGTTGAGCTCCGCGAGCCGGCCGATGTCGATGACCAGCTCGGGCGCGGCGAGGCGCAGCTTCATGACCGGCAGCAGGGAGTGCCCGCCGGCCAGGATCGTGGCGTCCTCACCGTGCTCGGCCAGCAGCGCGAGGGCCGCGTCGACCGTGTCCGGGCGGCTGTACTCGAATCCGACGGGGATCACGCGCCGGCCTCCCCGGTGGAGAAGCCGGGCGCCATCGAACGGGAGCCGGAACGGGCCTCCGCCTTCTGGGCGGCGTCCGGGTCCTTGCCCGCGGCGACGAGCACCGCGCGGACGATGTTGTGGTAGCCCGTGCAGCGGCAGAGGTTGCCCTCGAGCCCCTCGCGGACCGCCTTCTCGTCCAGGTCCGGGTCCTCCTCGATGAGGGAGACCGCCGCCATCACCATGCCCGGGGTGCAGAACCCGCACTGCAGGCCGTGCTCCTGGCGGAACGCCGCGGTGACGGCGTGCGCCGGGTTGCCCTCGGCGGCGCCCTCGAGGCCCTCCATGGTGGTGACGGTCTGCTGGTCCGCCTGCACCGCGAGCATCGTGCAGGACTTGACCGACTCGCCGTCGAGCAGGACCGTGCACGCCCCGCAGGAGGTGGTGTCGCAGCCGATGTTGGTGGCCTTGAGCCCGACGTTCTCCCGCAGGTAGTGCGCGAGCAGCGTCCGGGGCTCGACGTCGGCGCTGGTGCGCTCGCCGTTGACCGTGATCTCTACCTTCACTTGCACGCCTCCTTCTGGGCTGCGTCGATGGCCGTCCACACGCGAACCGGCGTGAGAGGCATGTCGATGTGGCTGACCCCGAGGTGCGACACGGCGTCGATCACCGCGTTCTGCACCGCCGGGCAGGAGCCGATGGTGCCGGCCTCGCCGATCCCCTTGTAGCCCATGGAGTTCACCGGGGACCGGGTCTCCATCGACACCAGGTCGAAGCTCGGCAGCTCTGCCGCGGACGGGATGCCGTAGTCCGCGAACGAGCTGGTCAACGGCTGGCCGTCCTCGTCGAAGACGACCTCCTCCAGCAGCGCCTGCGCGATGCCCTGGGCGATCCCGCCGTGCCGCTGCCCGTCGAAGATCAGCGGGTTGAGCACGGGGCCGGCGTCGTCCACGGCGTAGATGCGCTCGACGGTCGCCTTGCCGGACTCGATGTCCACCTCGACGACGGCGACGTGCGCGCCGAACGGGAAGGTCGGCTTCTTGCCGTCGAACTCGTGGAAGACCTTGAGCTCCTCGGCCGCGGCCAGCTCGGCGAGCGTGATGCTCTTCGAGCCGGGGGCGCCCTTGACGACGATCGACGCGGTCTCCTTGTCGATCTCGAGGTCGTCCACGTTGGCCTCGAGCAGGTCCGCCGCCCGCTGCTTGGCCAGGTCGACGAGCTCGGTCGCGGCGTTGTGCACCGCGATGCCGCCGGTCTGCAGGCTCCGCGAGCCCATCGTGCCGGCGCCCTTGGGGATCCGGTCCGTGTCACCGTGGATGACCGTGATCTTGTCCACCGGGATGCCGAGCTCGTCGCTCGCGAGCATCGCCCAGGCCGTCGCGTGGCCCTGGCCGTGCGGGGACGTCCCGGTCAGCACCGTGACGGTGCCGTCCGCGTTGACCTCGACGGTGGCGTTCTCGACGAACGCGCCACCACCGGTGATCTCCACGTAGGACGAGACACCGATGCCGAGCTGCAGGGCGTCGCCGCGCTTGCGGCGGACCTCCTGCTCGGCGCGCAGGCCCGCGTAGTCCGCCGCCTCGCACGCCAGGTCGATCGCCTTGGCGTACTCGCCGCTGTCGTACTCCGCGCCGCCCTTCGTGGTGAAGGGGAACTGCTCGGGCTTGACGACGTTGATCTTGCGGAGCTCGGCCGGGTCCATCCCGATCTCGTCCGCGAACAGGTCCATGGCGCGCTCGATGGCCTGGGTGGCCTCCGGGCGGCCGGCGCCGCGGTAGGCGGCGGTCGACGTCGTGGTGGTGGCGACGACCTGAGCGCTCGACCAGACCTTGGGGATGTCGTACGTGCCGGGCGCCATCATCCGCGTGAACAGCGGCAGGACGACCCCGAGGCGCGGGTAGGCACCCGCGTCCGCGATGACGTCGAGGCGGTAGGCCTTGACCTTGCCGTCCCGGTCACCGCCGATGGTGATGGTCTGCAGCTGCGCGCGGCCCTGCACCATCCCGGTCATGTTCTCCGAGCGGCTCTCGTTCCAGCGGACCGGGCGGCCCACCTTCTTCGAGAACGCCGCGACCAGCGCGAACTCGGGGTCCGCGCCGATCTTCGCCCCGAAGCCGCCGCCGACGTCCGGGAGGATCATCCGCATGTCCTTGGCGTCCATGCCGAGCCAGCCCGCCACCTCGTCCCGCGCGCTCTGCGCGTTCTGGGTGGAGCAGAAGATCGTGACGCGGCCGTCGTCGCCCCAGTAGGCGGACGCGGCGCGGGTCTCCAGCGGCGCCGCGGCGACCCGCTGGTTGACGATCTCCCGGGTGACGACGACCTCGCAGTCCGCGAAGAACTCCTCGCCCGGGTCGTCCTTGCCGAGGTGCATCGCCGTGACGCTGTTCGTCCCCGCCTCGGGGAAGAGCAGCGTCTCGTCGCTCAGCGCGTCCTTCAGGCCGATCACCGCGGGAAGCGGGTCGTAGTCGATCTCGACCAGATCCGCGGCGTCCTCGCCCTGGTAGGCCTCCTCGGTGAGGACGGCCGCGACCGCCTCCCCGACGTAGCGCACCCGGTCGGTGGCGAGGAAGGGTCGGAGCATCGCCGGGTTGGCCGCCGGGAACAGCAGCGCCGGCTCGATGTCCAGGTCCGCGGCGGTGTACACGGCGACGACACCGGGGGCCGCCTTGGCGGCCTCCGTGTCGATCGACGTGATCGTCGCGTGTGCCAGTGGGGAGCGGACCAACGTGAGGTGCAGTGCACCCGTCAGCCGCTCGTCGGTCAGGTCATCGGTGTATGTCGCGCCCCGTGTGAGGAACACCGGGTCCTCGGTACGGACAACGCGCGTGCCCAAGATGCTCATCGAGCGCGACACTATCCCCAGGACCGGCAGCATGCGACATGCCAGGCACGCCCTGACCTGCAGGTAAGCCAAACCTCAGTCGACGGCATCGCCGCTCACATACCGCTCAAGCGGGTCATTCGGGGGACATGTCACCGCATCTGCGGAGATATCGACGAACCGTCTGATCGATCATTCACACGGTTGGCGGAGTCTCCCACCACGGACGGACGGTCCACAGCGGTGACACGGGCCCGTGTCCCTGACCGAGCGGATAGGAGTGCCGCACCGCCTCGACGATGTACCGCTTGCCGAACGCGACCGCCTCCGGCGCCGTCATGCCGCGCGCCAGGCCCGAGGCGATCGACGCGGCCATCGAGTCCCCGCCACCGTGGGTGTTGCCGGTGACGAAACGGGGACCCGGGAGCTCGGTGAAGGAGTGGCCGTCGTAGAGCAGGTCGATGCAGACGTCGACGTCCTCGGCGAGGTGGCCGCCCTTCACCAGGACGAACTCCGGCCCCAGCCCGTGCAGGACCTTCGCCGCCTCGTACTGGGCGGCCCGGTCGTGGACGTCGATGCCGATCAGCAGGCGCACCTCGTCCAGGTTGGGGGTGATCATCGTCGCGCGGGGGAAGAGCAGCCCGCGGAAGGCGTCGAGGGCGGAGTCCGCGAGCAGCTGGTCGCCGTGCATCGACGCGGCGACCGGGTCGACGACCAGCGGGGTCCGCCGGCCGGCGCCGATCCCGTTCGAGTCGAAGGCCTCGGCGACCGCCTCGATGATCTCCGCGCCGGCGAGCATGCCGGTCTTCGCGGCGTCGAGGCCGATGTCCGAGGCGACGCTCGAGATCTGCGCGGCGACGGTCTCGGGCGGGATCGTGTGGACGCCCTGGACGCCGACCGAGTTCTGCACCGTGACGGCGCAGACGGCGAGGCATCCGTGCACGCCGCAGGCGGCGAAGGTCCGCAGGTCCGCGGCGATGCCGGCGCCACCGCCGGAGTCCGTACCGGCGATGGTCATGGCGCGGGGCGGGGTGGTCCCGACGGTCTCCTCGGGCATGGCGCTGTCCTCCCTGGCCGGCATTACCCGGCCGGTCCCACGGTCGGCGGCGTGTCCGCCCTCTCAGCCCGCCTCGGTGCGAGCTCCCGCGTGTGGTCGTGTCCCCCACGACGGTAGTCGGCGCGACGACGCGGCCCGCGCCTCGAGGTCACCCGGACGACGACGCCCGCACGAATCGGGTTCACTGGGCTGTATGGCCGACACACAGGTGGAGCTCAGCCCCGAGGGCTGGGTCCGCGGACAGACCGAGAAGATCCTCGAGACCGGGACGACCGAGGGCGTCCTGGTCCAGGGGATGCCGATCATCCTGCTGACCGTCAAGGGGGCGAGGAGCGGCAGGTACCGCTACGTCCCGCTGATGCGGGTGGAGCACGACGGCGCCTACGCGATCGTCGCGTCGAAGGGCGGGGCCCCCGAGCACCCCGTCTGGTACCACAACGTCAAGGCCAACCCGGAGCTCACGCTCCAGGACGGCACCGTGACCAAGGACTACGTCGCCCGGGAGATCAGCGGGGACGAGCGCCGGACCTGGTGGGACCGCTCGGTCGAGGCCTTCCCGCCCTACGCGGAGTACCAGACGAGGACGGACCGCCAGATCCCCGTCTTCGTGCTCGAGCCCGCCGGCTGAGACCTCCGCGAGGTTCAGGAAAGCCACATTCATGCAGATTCCTTACGTGAATGTGGCTTTCCTGAACCTCCTCAGGCCTCGGCGAGTGCGCGGATCGGCGGGGTCCTGGAGGCCCTGACCGCCGGGGCCAGCGCCGCCAGCACCGCGACCCCCACCACGCCCAGCACCAGGGCCGCGAGCTGCCCCGCCGGGACCGCCGCGAGCCTGCTCGCGGACACGCCGTCGTCGAGGCCCAGCACGCCCAGCGCGAGCAGGCCGTATCCCGCTCCGAGCGCGACACCCACCAGCGCGGCGGCGACGCCCGCCAGCGCGGCCTCCCACGAGACCATGGCCCGCACCCCGCCCCGGGTCAGCCCGACGGCGCGCAGCAGGCCCGTCTCCCGGGCGCGCTCGGTGACCGAGAGCATCAGGGTCACGCCGACCCCGACGATCGCCACGAGCAGCGTCATCCCGACCAGCCCGAAGCCGACGGCCTGCGCCGCCCCGACCGCTGTCAGAACCTCCTCCCGCAGGTCCGCCGCATAGGTGACGATCGCGTCCGGGGTCCCCGCGAGCCCGCGGCCCACCGCCGCCCGCAGCGCCGCGTCGGACACCCCCGGTCCGGGGTCCACGTAGAGCTGCCCGCCCGCGGACCGGACCCGCAGCTCCGGGTTCGAGGCCAGCTCGTCGGCGAGCGCGGGCCCCGACGCGGTGTCCCCGACGTCCACGACGACCGCGCTCGGGAACTGCTCGGCGATCGACCGGTCCGCCTCGGCCCGCGCCCCGGCCACCCCGACCAGCAGCGCGGAGGTCAGCCCGACCCCGAGGGCGAGCACGGTGATCGTCGACGCGGTCCGCCGCGGGACCTGCCTCGCGTTCGCGACGGCCATCCGGCCGGGCGTGCGGCCCAGCGCGGTCACGGCGGTGCCGACGGTCCGGGCCAGCCCCCCGACGAGCAGCGGCCCGAGCGCCACGAGCGCGGCGAACACCGCCAGCCCGGACAGGGCGACGAGCCCCACGCCGAGCGTCGCGTCGAGTTCCCGGGTGGCAAGGACCCCCGCCAGGACGGCGGACCCGACGAGCAGCGCCGCGGCCACGGACCGGCGGACCGCCCGTGCGGGTCCGGCATCGGCGGCTCCTGCGCTACCCAGCGCCGCGACCGGTGGGACCCGGCCGGCGGCCAGTGCGGGCGCGGCCGCCGCCACCAGCGTCGCGACGACGGCGAGCAGCACGCACCCGGCGATCCCGGCCCACGGCACGACGAGGCCCGGGACCTCGAGCCCCGCCCCGTTCAGCAGGGCGATGATCCCGAACCCGGCCCCGACGGCGGCGACCGCCCCGAGCACCCCCGCGACCAGCCCGGTGACCGCCGCCTCCACGAGCACCGCGGAGGTCACCTGCCGTCGGGTCGCCCCGACGCAGCGCAGCAGCGCGAGCTGGGTGCGGCGCTGGGTGAGCACGATCCGGAAAGTCGACGCGACCACCACGACGGCCGCGAGCATGGCCACCCCGACGAAGACCCCGATCCCGGCCACCACCGCCGTGGCCGAGGCCGAGGCGTCCTCCGCCTCGGCCGCCCGCTGCTCCGCGCCCGTCCGGACCGTCGCCCCCGGGGCCGCCGCGGCCAGCGCGGCGACGTCGGGCGTGCCCGCGACGTCGATCTGGCCCGGCATCCCGTCCAGCGCGCTCACCACCTCGGGGAGCGCGACGGCCGTGTCCATGCCCTCCTGCGGCAACGCCACCGTGCCGACGACGGTCACCACCCGGGCCGGGCCCGAGTCCCCGCCACCGAGGGTGAGCCGGGTGCCGGGCACCGCCCCCGCACGCTCGGCCGTCCCGGTCCCGAGGGCGACCTCGTCCGGGCCCGCGGGCAGCCGGCCCGTCGTCGCCGCGGGCAGCCGGGAGAGCGGCCCGCCCATCGGGTCCGAGCGCAGCAGCCAGCTCCCGGACGTCCCGGCGCCCCGTACGGGCAGGAAGGTCGTCCAGACCGTCGCCACGTCCGTGACCCCCGGCACCGCGCGGGCGGAGTCCGCGAGCCGGGCCACGGAGTCCGCCTGCACCGCGTCGCCCCGCAGGACCGCCGCGGCGGCCTGCGGCGTGCGGACGGCGTCCTCCGTCAGCGCCGCCCCGAGCGTCCCGGACAGCAGCAGCGTGCCGGCCGCGAACACCGTCGCCACCAGGACCGCGAGTCCACTGAGGACGACCCGGCCGGGCCGGCGGCGGGCCTCGGCGAGGAGGGCCGCCGACGCCGCGTTCACCGCACACCCGACAGGGAGGTCAGGGCGTCGAGGATGACCTCGGGGCGGGTGTCGGTCACGGAGCCGGCGAGCCGGCCGTCCCGGAGCAGGACGACCCCGTCCGCGAACGCGGCCGCCACCGCGTCGTGCGTGACCATCACGACGGACTGGCCGAGCTCGTGCACCGACGTGCGCAGCAACGACAGCAGCTCGTGCCCGCTGGTGGTGTCCAGGTTGCCGGTGGGCTCGTCCGCGAACACGACCTCTGGCCGCCCGAGCAGGGCCCGCGCCACCGCGACGCGCTGCTGCTGGCCCCCCGAGAGTTCCGACGGCCGGTGGCCCAGCCGGTTCGCCAGGCCCAGCAGGTCGATCAGCGACGCCCGCCATCCCGGGTCCGGTCGCCGGTTCGCGAGCCGCGCGGGCAGGTCGATGTTCTGCTCCGCCGTCAGCTGCGGGAGCAGGTTGAAGGACTGGAACACGAACCCGACCCGGTCCCGCCGCACCCGGGTGAGCGCGGCGTCGCCGAGCCGGGTGATGTCCGTGCCGCCGAGGAACACCTGCCCGGACGACGGCGAGTCCAGCCCGGCCAGGCAGTGCATCAGCGTGGACTTGCCGGACCCGGACGGACCCATGATCGCCGTGAACCGGCCCGCGGGGATCGTGAGCGTGACCCCGTCGAGAGCACGGACGGCGGCCTCGCCGCGGCCGTAGGCCTTCACGAGATCGACGGCCGCCGCGGCGGGTGGCGCGGGGGGTGTGGGCCTGGCGTGCAGACCCGGGACGGGCAGGTTCATCGGCTTCTTTCCTGGTCGGGAGCGGTGACGGAACGGAGCAGGGGGCGGCTGGCGGCGGTCGCGGCGAGGACCAGCGCGGTCCCGGCCACGAGCACGCCGCCGAGGGTCAGCAGCCCGGAGGGTCGGAGGGCGGCGGTCGCCGCGACGAACGGCGAGGCGCAGAACAGGCCGAGGACCAGCGCGATCGCGCCGTTGACCAGCAGCGGGCGGACGGTCTCGGCGCGCCGGGCCCGGTCGAGCACGGCGAGCGGGGTGCCGGCCAGGGTCAGCAGCCGCAGCGTGTGCCGGTGGTCCAGGACGCGGGCGGCCGCCGCGGTGCCGGTGGCCGTCGCCGCCACGAGGAAGGTCGCGACGAGCACGACGAGCGCGCCGCGGCCGAGGTCCGCGGTGAGGACGGTGTCCTCGTGCCGCGCTTCGGCCTCGGTCTGCGCGACCGAGCCGGGGGCCAGGCCGTCGAGGACGGTGCGGGCGCGGTCCAGCCCCGCGGGATCGCGTGGGAGCACGGCCACGGTGTCGCCGACGGTGGACACCGTCGCGGGCAGCCCGATCGCGGCGAGCCGGGCCCGGGTCGTCTGCACCAGCCCCGCGACCTCGGACGGCGGCGCCGTGACCTGCAGGGTCGTCGCGTCCACGGACGACACCCCGGCGACCGCGGCGGTCATCGGGGCGAGGAACCCGGCGACGAACACCGCGAGCGTCAACCCGGCCAGCGGCCGGAAGGCGCCCTTCGGGTCGTCGAGGAGCCGGCGGCCGGCCAGCAGCCCCGGGACCGACCGCGCGCGGGCGGCCATCCGGGTCCCGACCACCCGGACGACGAGCGGGCCGATCAGCGCGACCGCCCCGACCATGGCCAGGATCACGAGGACGAACACGACCCCGGCGGCGTCCACGGACACGACCGGCAGCGCGGAGTTGACGACCAGCAGGACCACCAGCGCCGCGGCCACCCCGAGCAGGCGCAGCCCCCGCGCCCCCTGCGGCCGTTGCCGCCGGGCCACCCCGCGGGGCCCGACGACGACCTGCCGCAGCCCGCCGACCGCCGAGGCGGTGGCCAGCAGCGCCACCCCGACGACGATCGCGAGGCACGGGAGGAACCCGGGCCGGACGTCCGCGGCGAACCAGCCGCTGCCGGCCAGCGGGATCAGCGCCACCAGCGGCGAGAGCACTGCCTCCAGCACCACCCCGACGACCGCGGCGACGGTCGCGACAGCCGTGACCTCGGCGACGGCCACGACGGTCACCTGCCGGGTCGACGCGCCGAGCAGCCGCAACGTGGCCAGCCGCTCGCTGCGCCGCGCGGCGGACAGCCGCGCCGAGGCGCCGAGCAACCCCGCGACCGGGAACACGACGAGCGCGACGGCGACGATCGTCAGCTGCCGGTAGAGGTCGGCGGTCGACACGCCGTCCCCCGTCCGGTCGAACGCCGCGACCGGCACGACGTCCGAGCCGCCCTTGGCGAGGAGGACCGGGTCCCCGGCCGGGCGGCCGATCACGGCGACCAGCTCGTCCGGGCTCTGCAGCCCGGCGTCGCCGACGAGGCCGGTCGCCGGACCGGGATAGCGCGCCGCCAGGTCGCCGGCCGGGAGCGTGCCCATCAGCTCGGCGAGCGCGGGTGAGACCCACACCTCCCCGGGCGCGGGCATCCGCGGCAGGCCCGGCGGCGGGGTCGCCCCGGCGACCGGGGCCACGAGATCGACCTGGGTGATCGGCCGGCCGGCGGCGAAGTCCGTGCGCAGCCGCAGCAGGGCGACGGGATCGGTTCCGGTGGCGGCCTCGGCCGGGGTGCGCCAGCCCGTGCGGGACTCCCGTTCGTCCAGGCCGTGCAGGGCGCCGACGGAGATCGCGAGCAGCGTCGTCGCGACGGCCACCCCCGCCCCGACCAGGCCCGCGGACGTCCAGGCCCGGCGGCCGCCGAGGCGCAGCAGGCGCAGCGCGAGCGCGATCACGCCGCGATGCCCGAGCCGACCACGCGGCCGTCCCGCAGCGCCACGGTGCGGTGGCACGCGGCGGCGACGTCCGGGTCATGGGTGACGACGACCAGCGCGGCGCCCGTGCGCACCGCCAGTCCGCACAGCAGCTCGACGACCTGACGCCCGGTCGTGCTGTCCAGGGCGCCCGTCGGCTCGTCCGCGAAGACGACGGCGGGCTCGGCGACCAGCGCCCGCGCGATCGCGACCCGCTGCTCCTGCCCGCCGGAGAGCTGCCCCGGACGGCGGAGCTCCAGCCCGGCCAGGCCGAGCGCGGGGAACCACGAGGCGGCCCGGTGCACCGCCGCACGCCGCGAGGCCCCGGCCAGCATCAGCGGCAGCGCGACGTTCTCGACGGCGGGCAGCTCGGGCAGCAGCTGGCCGAACTGGAACACGAACCCCATCCGCTGCAGCCGCAGCGCCGTCCGCGCTCCCTCGGAGAGGGTGTCCACGCGCTCCGCGCCCAGCCGCACGACGCCCTCGTCCGGGCGCAGGATCCCGGCGAGGCAGTGCAGCAGGGTCGACTTGCCCGAGCCCGACGGGCCGGTGATCGCGACCGTCTCGCCGGGGGCGACGGACACGTCCACGTCGGACAGGACGGTGGTGGCGCCGAAGCGTTTGGTCAACCGGGAGCCGGAGAGCACGGGAGCGCTGGTCATGGCACTCACCGTCGCGGGAGCGGGCGGGCGCACACCTCGGGTGAACGGATGATCTCCGCCGGGTGACTCGTCCTTTCGGCCGAGGCCGGGAGGCAGGGCCGCCGTCCTAGGGTTGTGGGGTGTCCCGGCCTCCCCGTCTCCGGCTCGTGCGGCACGCCGGGCTCGCGGCCGAGATCCTGGCGTACCTGTTCTGGCTCATGGTCGACGCCCTCGGCGCGATCTCCCTCGGCACGGCCCGGGTGGGCCTCGCCACCGTCGTGACCGGCCTCGTCCTGGCCGGGGTCGTGCTGCTGCGCCGCCGCCCGGGGACGGGGGTCCTGCGGGTGGCCGGCCTCGCCTACGGGCTCTCGTTGCTGGTCACGGTGGGCTCCCTGGTGCTCGGCATGCCGACGATGACGTTCACCGAACAGCTCGCGCTGGCGGTCGTCACCGTCGCCGCGCTCCGCGGCGCCGGGGACCGCGCGGCGCTGCTCGTCTGCGGCGCCGCGGTGGTCGCGATCGTCGGCTCGCCCGCGTTCCGGCCCGGCTTCGGCGGCACCGAGAGCGCGTTCACGATGCTCTCCGCACTCGGCTGGGGCGGCACGATCGGGATCGGGCTGGTCGTGCGCGAGACCGAGGCGAGGCGGCGGAACCTGCTCGCGGACGTCCGCGCCGCCGAGCGGATGGACCTCGCCCGGGAGCTGCACGACGTCGTCGCGCACCAGGTCACGGGCATCATCGTGGCCGCCCAGGCGGCGGGCGTCGTCGCCCGGACGTCCGGCGGAGCGGTGGACAGCGACGTCGACCGGGCGCTGCTCGCGATCGAGAACGCCGGCGCCGAGGCACTCACCGCGATGCGCCGGATGGTCGGGGTGCTCCGCGGGCAGGGCGAGGGCGGCCCGCAGGAGGGCGCCCGGACGCCCGGCGCCGACCTCGCGGACATCGGGGAGATGGTGCGCCGCTTCGATCCCGACGGGCACCTCGTCCGGCTGAGCACGGATCCCGGCATGGAGCACGCGGTGCTGCCCGCCGGGGTCGCCGCCACCGGGTTCCGGGTGGTGCAGGAGGCTCTGACCAACGTGCGGCGGCACGCCCCCGCGGCGTCCACCGTGGAGGTCGAGATCCGGATCCGGGACGAGGTGCTGGTGGTGGGGGTGCGCAACGACGGCGTGCGGGCGGGCGGGACGAACCCGATCGGTGGCGAGAGCGGGTTCGGGCTCGCCGGGATGGGCGAGCGCGTCGCCGCGCTGGACGGGCTCCTGCAGGCCGGGCCGACGGCCCCGGGTGTCTGGACCGTGACCGCCCGCCTGCCACTGGTGGGCGGTGCCACGTGATCCGCGTGCTGCTGGCGGACGACCAGGAGATGGTCCGCACCGGCTTCCGGCTGATCCTGACCGCCGAGGGGGACATCGAGGTCGTCGGCGAGGCCGGGACCGGGGTGGACACCGTGACGAAGGCCCGGGCCCTGAAGCCGGACGTCGTGCTGATGGACATCCGCATGCCCGAGCTCGACGGGCTGGAGGCCACCCGCGCGCTGACCGCGGACCCGTCGCCGCCCCGGATCGTGGTGGTCACCACGTTCGACCTGGACGAGTACGTCTACGGCGCGTTGCGGGCCGGGGCCTGCGGCTTCCTGCTCAAGGACGCGGGACCGCGGCTGCTCGTCGAGGCGGTGCGCGCCGCGGCGGCGGGGGACGCGCTCGTCTCCCCGTCGGTGACGGTGCGCCTGCTGCAGCAGCTCACCGCGCCGGTTCCGGTCCGGCGCGGCGCCCGGGACGGCGCCGGCGCGCTGTCCCCGCGGGAGCTCGACGTCGTCCGCGCCGTGGCCCGGGGCCGGACGAACAACGAGATCGCCGCCGAGCTGTTCGTCTCGCTCTCCACCGTGAAGACGCACCTGGCGAACGTCCACGCCAAGCTCGACGCCCGCAACCGGGTCGAGGTCGCGGCCTGGGCGTGGGAGAACGGCCTGGTCGGCTGAGTCCGGGAGCCGGTTCGACGCTCAGCCGAGCTCGGTGGGCACGGCGATCACGTCGACCATCGCCCCGTTGCGCAGCACCGTGACCGGCAGCGGCACCCCGACCGCCTCGCCGAAGAGCTGCCGCTGGATGCCCTGCGCGTCCTCCACGGCCGCCCGGCCGACGTCGAGCACGAGGTCCCCGCGGCGCAGGCCGGCGGCCGCGGCCGGGCTCCCCGCCACGACCTCGGCGAGCCGCAGCCCGTTCCGCCGGCCGTACCGGTCCGCGACGGCCGCGGGCACCGGCGCCGGCGTGCCGACGACGCCGAGGTACGCCCGCCGGACCCGGCCGTCGGTCCGCAGGGCCTCGACGATCCGCAGCGTGGTGGCGTTGATCGGGACGGCGAGCCCCAGCCCGGTGCCCGCGACCGCGGTGTTGATGCCGACGACCCGGGCGTGCGAGTCCGCCAGCGCCCCGCCCGAGTTGCCCGGGTTGAGCGCGGCGTCGGTCTGGATGACGTCCTCCACCACCCGTCCCGCCGACCCGCTCCGCGTCGGGAGCGAGCGGCCCAGGGCGCTGGCCACGCCGGCGGTCACGGATCCGGCGAGCCCGAGCGGGTTCCCCACCGCGACGACGAGCTGGCCGACGACGAGCCCGTCCGCGTTCCCGAGCCGCGCGGGCTCGGGCAGGGCGCCCGCGTCGCGGACCCGCAGGAGCGCGAGATCCGACAGCGGGTCCACCCCGGCGACCCGGAAGGCCACCTGTTCACCGTCGACGAAGTCCGCCCGGCCGTCCCGGGCGTCCCCCACGACGTGGGCGTTCGTGAGCAGCTCACCCGGCGCGACCACCACGGCCGAGCCGCTGCCCCGGCCGATCCGCACGGCCGCGACCCGCTTCGTGAGCTCCGCGGCCACCGTGCTGACGGTCCGCGAGTAGGCGTCCAGCTCGTCCATCCCGGCCTCCTGGCTTACACCGTTGCACGTAGGGCAACGGCCGGGACGGACGCTGTGTTCCCGCCTACACCTCCTCGGCCTCCTGGACGGCCGGGTCCCAGGACAGGCCCGGGGCGCCCCAGCCGTTCCGCTTGAGCATCTTCTTCGCGGCGCGCTGGTGGCGGCCGACGAGGCGGTCGACGTAGATGAACCCGTCGAGGTGGTCCACCTCGTGCTGCAGGCAGCGGGCGAGGAAGCCGGTGCCCTCGACGTTCACCGGCTCACCCTCGACGTCGACGCCGGTGACCTTCGCCCAGTCCGCGCGCCCGGTCGGGTACTGCTCGCCGGGAACGGACAGGCAACCCTCGTCGTCCTCCTCCGGGTCCGGCATCGTCGTCGGCCGGCCCGAGTCGGTGATGACGGGATTGACGACGACGCCGCGGCGCATCACCTGGGCGACCTCGTCCGGGCAGTCGTAGACGAAGACCCGCAGGTCCACCCCCACCTGGTTGGCCGCGAGCCCGACGCCGTGGGCGGCGGCCATCGTCTCGAACATGTCGTCGACGAGCGTGCGCAACTCGTCGTCGAAGGTGTCGACGACCCTGGTGGGGGCGTGCAGGACGGGGTCGCCGATGATGCGGATGGGACGGACGGTCACGCCGGTGACGATATCGACCCCGCCGCCGCGCCCCCCGTCCGTGGGGCCTGATTCACCTTCCGGGGTGGCGCGTCCTGACGATTCCTGTCGGACCCGCGTGGTTGAATCAGCCACCGAATGACAGACCTGTCATTCAGGCCTCGGGTCGTGTACGCCCGCCGCTCCGGCGAGTCGTCGCGCGGCCGGGGGCCGCACCGCCCGTCCGGACATCCCGAGGAGCGTGATGGAGTCCGCCACCGAACCCAGTGGGGCACCCGCTCCCGCAGGCACCCCGGCCCGTGAACTGGACCGCCGTGAGCGCGAGATCCTGGCCTTCGAGGGCCAGTGGTGGAAGTACGCCGGCGCCAAGGAACAGGCCGTCCGCGAGCTGTTCGACATGTCGGCCACGCGCTACTACCAGGTGCTCAACGCCCTGGTGGACAAGCCCGAGGCGCTCGCCGCGGACCCGCTGCTCGTGAAGCGGCTGCGGAGGCTGCGTTCAAGTCGGCAGCGCACCCGTGCGGCGCGTCGCCTGGGCATCGAGCCCTGGTGAGGCCATGATCCCCCTGCATCCGCGCACGACGCCGGAGCACCCGCGACCCTGATCGGGAGGACAGCCGTGACCGCACCCGCCCCGTCCGGCGGACCGTCGCCGCTGAGGCTCGGTGGTCTCGCGCTGATCGGCGTCGGCGTCATCGCCGCGGTCATCGGCGTGGCGACGCTCGCCACCGGGGGTGGCAGCGAGGACCCCACGGTCGCCGCACCGCCTCCCGCGAGCTCCCAGGCCGCCCCCGCCCCGGAGACCACCACCACGAACCCGAACGCCGTCCCCGTCCCGTCCTTCACCCCGACCCCCGGGGCCGACGGATCCTCGGGCGCCGGCACCGGCGGCACGGGTCCGGGCGGCACGGAGCCCGGCGGTGCCGGGACCGGCGCGAACGGCCAGGCGGGCGCGGGCAGCGACCAGCCGAGCAGCGGCCAGGCGGGCACCGCGGGCGTGGGCACGGCCGGGGCCGGTGGCACGGGACCGGGCAGGGTCGCCCTCGCGCCGATGGAGCCGTTGCGCGTCTACAACAACAGCACGATCCCCGGGCTCGCCGCCAAGGCCGCGGAGGACTTCCGCCGCGCCGGCTGGACGGTCACCGAGAGCCGCAACTACTCCGAGGGCGTCATCCCGACCTCCACGGTCTACTACCGCCCGGGAACCGGGGAGCAGGCTTCGGCCGAGCGGCTCGCGACGGAGTTCGGGCTGCGGGCCGAGCCCCGCTTCGCGGGCATCCAGGACGCCACGCCCGGCCTCATCGTGATCGTCACCAAGGACTACCGGAACGCCGCGAACTCCTGAGGTCCGTCCGCTCCCCGCGCACGGCGGGCCCCGTGAGCCCGGGGCCGCCGTGCGTTCTCGTTCCACCACCCCGCACCGGCGCGTGCGGCGGGTGACGACCGCGGCGCCGGCCCGGCACGCTCAGGAGCGGCGCGCGGCATAGGCCTCGAGCTCCGCCACCTGAACCGGGTCCAGCGAGGGCGGGACCGCGCGGCGCGCGGCGGCCAGGTGCGCCGCGGTGACCTCGGTGGCGTCCAGGGACTCCCGCATCGCCGTCAGCGCCGCCTCCCGGAGGATCGCGGCGCAGTCCGCGGCCGAGTAGCCGTCGAGGTCCGCGGCGAGGGCGTCGAGGTCGACGTCGTCCGCGAGCGGGGTGTTGCGGCCCGCGGCGCGCAGGATGTCCGCCCGTGCCTCGGCGTCCG
>JAOZVV010000030.1:11096-16291 GCA_025869365.1 Pseudonocardia sp. | reverse complement strand
CGGTTACCACGGCCGCCACGCCGAGTGATCACCAGGTTTCACAACACTCTCTCAGCTGCGCATCCGCATGTCGACCTGGCCGGAGTCGGCGAGGCCGTAGCGGTCGATCTTGCGGTACAGGCTGGACCGCGAGATGCCCAGCTCCTCGGCTGCGATCGCCTTGTTGCCCGACGACGCGGCCAGTGCCGCCACGATCGCGTCCCGCTCCGCACACTCCATCTTCGTCAGCCGCCTGCGTCCTGCCTCCTGGCGGACGTCGAGCGGTAGATCGGCCACCCGGATCAGGCCTGCGCTGTTGATCAATGTGCGGGCGACGACGTTCGCCAGCTCGCGGACGTTGCCGACCCACTCCCGGCGGGCGAGCGCGTCGAGAGCCTCGGCGCTCCAGCGCGCAGGGCGCTCCTGGTGTGCGGTCAGGTCGGCGACCAGTCCCGGCAGGTCCCCCGGCCGCTCGCGCAGCGGCGGGACCGTGATGGTGGCCAGCCCGAACACCTCGCGCACCCGCGGATCGACCTTCGCCGCGTCGTGCGCCGTCGCGACCAGCGGGATCGTCCCGTCCGCCACCAGGGCCTCCACGACCGGGAGCAACTCCTGCACGGCGGCCGGGGCGAGCAGGTCGAGATGCGGTACGACCACTGCCTCGGCGCCGCCACGGACGGTCCGTTCCGGCCCGACCGTCTCGGCGTTCCTGCCCTCGAGCAGTCGCGCGGCAATCGTGGCCTTCCCGGTCCCGGGTTCGCCGACGAGCAGCACCGGAACCCCGACCTCGACCGCCTCTCGGGCCTGGGCGAAGGCCGCGGCGAACGCCGCGCTCGCGCCGCGTTGCCGCCCCGAGCGCCGCAGCGGCGCCCGGCCCGCTCGAGCCACCTCGACCAACAGCCCCTCGTCGCCCAGCGGGCTGACCCGGATGGGGAGCGCGACCCCGTCCGGGAGTTCCAGGTCCAGCGACCGGGCACGGCCCGCCCCACCGACCCGTTCCCACAGGTCGGCGGCATCGATCTCAGGCAACAGCTGGGCGGCCGCAGGATCGGCGACCACGATCCGCCTGCTCAGCACGAGCGACGGCCGGTCGCTGCGGGCCCGGTGGGCCAGGAACTGCTCGAACATCCGGCGCTCCGCGGCACCGGAGCGGTCCAACAGCGCCTCCCGCAGCTCCGCCACGGACAGCCTGACCAGCGCGGCGAGAGCGGGATGGACCTCCTGCTCCATCATCGTCACGTTGATCACGGCGGCGGGCCTACGGCTGATCGGGTCCAGGACCGGCGCCGCGACACAGGTCATGTCCAGATGCAGCTCGCCCCAGTGCTCGGCACCGCCGATGACCTTGGGCTTCAGATCGGCGAGCGCGGTGCCGATCCCGTTCGTGCCGACGTGCTGCTCGCTGCAGCTCGCCCCCGGGTCCGCCATGATCCGGCGCAGGGAACCGCGCACCATGGCGTCCGGGATCCAGCTGCGGACGAGCCTGCCCTGGCCGTCGGCGAGGGACAGGGCGCAGCCGAGGCCGTCGAGCTCCTCCGCCATCCGCGCCAGCACCGGCTTCGCGGCGGCGTCGAGCGGGACGCGGTCCTCCTGCTCGGGCAGGTTCGGCAGGTGCGCCTCCAACGGCGACACCCCGGCCATGCGCGAGCGCGACCAGGAGGCGGCGATCTCGGGGCGGACGATCGAGCGGAACCGCTCCTCGACGCGTCCGGTTGTGAGGAAGTCGTCCCGCGCGGTGCGCAGGGCACGTACGTCGGTCGTGGACATCGTTGGCCTCCACTGACGAGTCGAGCGATCCTAGCCGGTCAGCCGCCGGCGACGGTCCAGTCCCGCGCGCCGTCCCCGAACGCGCGGCACCCCTCGTCGGTCACGACGACGGTGTCCTCGAGCTTGATGAAGCCGCGACGCTCGTGCAGCAGCGTCGTCTCGATCGACAGCACCATCCCCGGCTCGAGCGGGCGCGGCGCGTCGTCGGCCGGATACGGGACGGGCCCGGTGCTGGTCAGGCGGGGTGCCTCGTGGCTGACCAGACCCATCCCGTGCGCCACGAAGTGGGTCGAGCCGCGGTGCGGAGCCCGGAGCAGCACCTCGTCCGCCGCGGCGTAGATCTCTGCGCCCGGCACACCTGGTCGGATGGGGAGGCGCGCCGCCTGCTGGGTCTCCTCGATCTCGGCGAGGAGCTCGACGAGCTCGGCGTCCGGCGGTCCGAGCACCGCCATGCGGGCGAGGTCCCCGATGTACCCACCGAGATTCCCCCCGGAGTCCAGGCAGAGCACCTCGCCCGGCCGCCAGGCCTGGTCGGACTCACCGCGGTTATGGTCGGCGCCCATGCTGACCAGGCAGTACTCATAGGTCAGGCCGCGACTGACCTGCTCGGTGCGCAACGCGGCGACCAGCTCACGCTTTGTCGCCCCCGCCCCGTGCGAGGCGAACACCGCGCACATCGACTCGACGATCGCGTCCGACGCCCGCTCGACGATCGCCAGCTCGGCGACCGACTTGCAGGCCCGCAGCCGTTCGAGCACGCCGAAGGCCTCGGCGAGCCGGAGGTCGCGTTCCTCCGCGAGCCTGCCGAACGAGTCCGCGGGCAGGAAGGACTGCTCGACCCCGACGGTGATCCCGGCGGGGCAGACCTTGCGCAGGTGCGCCAACGCGGCCTCGACCGCGTCGACCGATCCCCAGCTGCTCAGCTCGACGGTGGGGATCCAGAGCGGTTCGTTGTCGAGCTGCCAGCCCTCGGTCTCGTTGCCGACGTACGCCGCGGCCGACGCGTCACCCCGCACATAGAGCACCACCGGCAAGTAGCGGCCGGTCCCGATCGCGTCCATGTAGTCGAAGAAGAAGTAGCGGTGCCCGCCGAGCAGGTACTGCACGTTGTGCTTCGACGTCACCAGGATCGCGTCGAGCCCGGCCTCCTCCATCAGCCGGTCCAGCAGGCCGGCGTCGAACGGGGGACTCCCGGAGCCCGCCGCCAGTGTCGATGCCACCACCGCACTCACCTCGATCCTCATCGATCGGCGACCGCCATTCGGGCGACGGTCGCCTGTCGACAGAACTTTGCGCTGCCGGAGCGCACCCTGTCAACGGCGGGTCGCTGTCCCAACGTGGGACAACAGCCCCACCCCGTCCGCTCGCCACGATCAGCATCGACCCACCGACCCGGGACCCGTCCCGACCAGACAAGCGGAGGCTCGATGAAGATCGGGATCGGCGCTTTCCTCACCGACCGGAGCGTCCGGCCAGACGTCTTGGCGCGCGCCATCGAGGAGCGCGGCTTCGAGTCCCTGCTGCTCCCGGAGCACTCGCACATCCCCACCAGCCGCGAGTCTCGCTACCCGGCCGGTGGCGAAATGCCGGGCTACTACTCGCGGATCGTCTCCCCCTTCCCGGCACTCGCCGCGGCAGCCGCCGTCACGAGACGGATCACCCTCGGCACCGCGGTCACCCTGCTCCCCCAACGCGACGTGATCCACACGGCCAAGGAGGTCGCGACCCTCGACCTGCTCTCCGACGGGCGGATCCTGCTCGCCGTCGCCCCTGGCTGGAACCGGGAGCAGATGCGCAGCCACGGCACCGAACCCCGCACCCGCGGGGCGCTGCTGGAGGAGCAGATCCGAGCCCTGAAGACCATCTGGACGAATGACGTGGCCGAGTTCCACGGCGAGCACGTCGACTTCGACCCGCTCTGGTCCTGGCCCAAGCCCGTGCAGCGCCCCCATGTCCCGATCTACGTCGGCGGTTGGGGCCCTGCAGCCGTCCGCCGGGCCCGCGCCATCGGCGACGGCTGGATGGCGGGCAACGCCCCCGACCCCGCCGCGGTCAAGGAGCAGCTGACCCTGCTCGACGACGGCCCCTTGGTCCCGATGACCGTCTTCGGGGTCGGCGGCCACGAGCTCGACGTCCTCGACGCCTACCTCGACGCGGGCACCGAGCGGGTCGCGCTCCTGCTCGAACCGGCCGCCGAGGCCGACACGCTCCGGCTGCTCGACTCCTGGGCCCCGCTCGTGCAACGGCTGGCCTGACCCATCGCTTCGGAAGGACACGACCCCATGACCACGCACCCCCTCGTCGCCACCTCGTGGACGATCCTCGGCGACGTCACCCCACTCGATCCCTCCTGGGTCAGCCCCCACCCACACGCCGAACGGATCGAGATCCTCGCCGACCTCGGCTGGACCGGCATGGGCTTCACCCAGGACGAGCTCGCCCTCGCCCGCGACGCCGGAATCCTCAAGGACCTGCGCAGGCTGCTGGAGGCCGGCGGGATCACCCATGTCGAGGTCGAGTTCCTTACCGACTGGTGGTGCGACGGCGAGGCCGGCGACGCGTCCCGGCGCACCCTGGACGTCCTGCTCGACGCCGCCGATGAGCTCGGCGCCGCCTTCATCAAGATCGGTACGGCCTTCCAGGAACCGATCCCCGACCTCTCGCCGCTGGTGGAGCCGCTGCGCAGGCTCGGCGAGACCGCCGCAGGGCGTGGCCATCGGATCGTCCTCGAACCGGCGGCCGTGTCCATGGTGGAGTCGATCCCGCGCGGATCCGAGCTGGTCACTCGGGCCGACGTCGAGAACATCGGGCTACTGGTGGACTTCTGGCACGTCCTGCGCGCGGGCACCACCATCGAGGAGCTGCTGACCACGGTCCCCCGCGGCCAGGTCTGGGCCGTCGAGATCACCGACGCCGATGCCGAACCCGCCGGCGGTGACCTGTTCGCCGACACCGTCCACAACCGCCGCTACGCCGGGGACGGTGCAGTCGACGTGCCCGGACTCGTCGCCGCAATGCGCGCACTCGGCTTTGACGGGCCGTGGGGCGTCGAGATCCTCTCCGACGAGCACCGCCGCCTCCCACTCGCAGACGGCATGCGCCGTGCTCGGGACACGACGCTGCCCTTCCTCGACCGGTGAGCCTCGACCACGTCGGGCTCACCGTCCCCGACATCGACTCCGCGACCGACTTCTTCCGTCAAGCCTTCGGCGCCGAGATTGCGACGGACATCGTCACCGAGCCACTGGTAGGGCCTGAAGTCGAGGCCGGGCTCGGGCTCGCACCCGGAACGGTCGTCCGCCGGGTGCGCATGCTGGCGTTCGGGGACGTAGCGGGGCTCGAGCTGTTCGAGATGGCAGGCGTCGACCAGTCCTCGCCGCCCGGTCTCGCCGATCTGGGCGTCCACCACTTCGCCGTCGCCGTTGAGAATGTGTCCGAGACACTGCGAT
>JAOZVV010000030.1:0-11086 GCA_025869365.1 Pseudonocardia sp. | reverse complement strand
CCCTGTTGGGGCCCCACCCCCCGCGCGCTGGGGTTTTTTTTTTTTCGCCCTACACGTGTGTCCGGCGCGGCGGGGGGGGGGGGGCCCCCGCCCCCCCCCCCGCCCCGATCCCCGGTGACGAGGGCTCGCTCTGGGTCTATTTCTCGCCACCCTGGGGCGGACTCATCGAGCTGGTCCAACGGGCCGGGTGACGGCTGCCGCGCCGGCGCCCCGGCGCGGCAGCCAGTGTCACCTGACCATCGCCTGGCGGACCGCCTCGGCGAACGCCTCTGGAGCTTCGACCGGCGAGAAGTGGCCGACCCCCGGCAAGGTCTGCACGGTGCAGTCACTGAACCAATCCGCGACGTGGTCGCACCAGGTCGATGGGAAGAGCGGGTCGTGCTCAGGCCACATCACCGCCGTCGGCACTGCGATGCGGTGCTCGGGTGCTCGTTCGGACAAGGAACGGACGACCGTGGCTGCGCCCGCGCGGTACCAGCCGATCGAGGCGGCGAAGGCTCCCGGACGCGAGTAGCTAGAGGTCAGATGCTCCAGGCGCTCCTCGGACACCTGGAATCCGGGTCCGGACCAGTGATCCCAGAAGTGGCGGAGATAGGCGCGGACCGCCGCAGGATTGCCATCGAGCAACTCGGTCGCCAACTCCAACCGATGAAAGCTCTGGTACCAGAACTCTTGGACCGCGTCGGGCTCGAGGACACGGCGTCCGATCCCGGGCAGTGGCGGCGCGAGGACCATCGCGGAGACACGCCCAGGATGGCGCGCGGCGAGCAACTGGGCGACACGACTACCGACGTCGTATCCACCCAGGATCGCCCTCTCGACTCCGAGCTCGTCCATGAGCCCGACGACGCTGCGGACCTGCCCGTCCGCCGAGTAGTCCCCGCCGAGGACCGTGTCTGACTTGCCGAACCCTCGCAGGTCCGGCCGGATCGAATCACCGCCACGCTCACCCAGGGCAGCGACCACACCCAGGTAGTCCGTGCGGTCCCCGGGCCATCCGTGCAGCAGAATCACCGGGGGTCCGTCACCCGAACGGTCGTAGGCGAGGGCGAACTCGTCGATCTTTCGGTGGCTTCTCACAGCGCGACGCTAGGACCGGGCGCCGACGCGCAGTTGTCCCGGATTGGGTCGGTTCCCTGGGCCCGCTACACAAGGGTCACACCGGTAGGTGGAGCCTGAACGATGATCTACGTCGGTCACCGTTCAGGTCACCGCTCACGGCCGATCACCGCAGCTATCAGGCATCCCCGCGAATGATCGACAGGACGGAAAGAGGTCGCTGACCAGCACGAACAAGTTCGGGAGCTCCTGGGCGAGCACTCGACTCCCCTCCAGCGGGTTCTCGGTTCGAGCCCGAGGCGGTGTACCGGTTTCTGCCGGTCAGGACGCCAGGAGCTCCGTGGCCGACGGTACGACAAGATCGAACCTGACTCCTTCCTCGCCGGATATCCAGACGATGTTCAGCGGAGATTGCGTGGCCCCGACTCCGTGAGCCTCCCGCGCCCCACACACGGGCGCCCACCAGGGCGCCCCCGTGACCTGCGATGCGTGAACGTCTCCTGCACCGGGCGCACTACGCGTCAGAACTGCGCGGATCCATCCCGCCGACACCCGGGAAGTCGATCGCCGAGGTCGGCGACTCGTACTGCAGCTGCGGCACGTGGCGGCGCTTCGCGATCTTCCATCCGGACGGCTCGCGGACGAGCTCGTCCGTCACCCGGACCCACCGGACCAGCACGACCGGCTCGTCCTTGAGGGCCATCGTGGCGCAGAGATGGACGTCCGACACCGCGACATCGCCGTCCACCGTGATCCGGAGGCTGCTGATGCTGTGGTCGATGAAGCCGAAGGGCTCGAGGGAGGACACGAACGTGTCCGTGAACTCGCTGCCGGTGAACCGGCGCAGGCCCCCGAAGTAGGAGAGGTCGGCGTCCGGGGTGAAGCAGCTCCGCATGAGGTCGGCGTCCCGGCGGTCCATCGCGTGGGTGTAGCGCTCGAGGACGTCGCGGACGGCGAGCCGCTCGACGAGGCCGCCGTCGGGCACCGAACTCGTCGACGTCGACGGAGTGACTGTCATCGGGTCGTTCTCCTTCCTCCTGGCGCCGCTTCCGGCACCCCTCGAGAATAGCTCAGCTACCGAACACATCACAAGCATGCTTGCATTTAGGAGGGCCGCTCGGTTAGCGTCCCGTCGACCTTGCAGCCACGCAGATCGCCTGTGTCATCGCCTCGAAGGAGAGGTCACCATGTCGGCAGCGTCCGAAGCGGAATCCTCACGTGCAAGTACGTTGCGCCGCACCACGTTGGCCGCCGCGATCGGCAACACCGTCGAGAACTACGACTACGCGGTGTACGGCCTCGTGGCCACCGTGCTCGCAAAGAACTTCTTCCCCGGCTCCACCCCGGGCGCCGCCCTGCTCTCGACGTTCGCGGTGTTCGCGGCCGCGTTCCTCATCCGCCCCGTCGGCGCCCTGCTCCTGGGCTCGCTGGCCGACCGCATCGGCCGCAAGCCCACGTTGGTGATCACACTGATCGGCATGGCCGTGGTCAGCACGCTGATCGGCCTGCTGCCCACCGCGGAGACGATCGGGATCGGCGCGCCGATCCTCCTCGTCGTCCTGCGCGTGGGACAAGGACTCGCGGCGGGCGGGGAGTACGGCACGGCCATCATCTACGCGGCCGAGTTCGCCCCAGCGGACCGCAAGGGCGAGATGGCGAGCCGGGTCCAGATGGGCAGCCTCGCAGGCCTGCTCCTCGGCGCGATCATCGTGGTCGCCCTGAGCCTGGGCCTCGGACCGGAGGCCATGCAGGCATGGGGCTGGCGAGTGCCGTTCCTGTTGGCGCTCCCGCTGGGGGCCATCGGGCTCTACCTGCGGAACCGCCTGGGCGAGACCCCGGAGTTCGAGGAGGTCAAGGAGGTCGGGAAGGACGTGCCCCCGGTCGACCGCAAGCTGTGGCGCGGCCTGTTGCTGGTCGGGGTGGCCGCCACGCACGCCGTGGGCTTCTACCTGGCCTTCACCTACGTGCAGAACCTGATCATCCAGCTCAAGTTCTCCCTGGTGACGGCGACCGTCGTGATCGGTATCGCGCTGGCCGTCGGGATCGGGCTCGTGCTCGCCGGGGGACGCGTGTCGGACCGGATCGGGCGCCGTCCCGCCCTGCTCATCGCGACCGCGGTGATCGTCGTCGCCTCCTACCCGCTGATGGCCGGGCTGACGTCCTCGACGAACCCGTGGGTGCTCGGCATCTTCGCAGTACTGCTGGCCGCTGCCCCGTCCTTCTACACCGGTATCGCCCCGATCACCTACATCGAGATGTTCCCGGTGCACGCCCGCGGCGTCGGCGTGTCCTTGGCCTTCAACATCTCCGTCGCGCTGTTCGGCGGCACCGTCCTGTACGTGACCCAGTGGCTGGTCCAGACGACCGGGGACAACCGCGCCGGCGCGTTCGTCCTCATCGGTTCGGCCGTGCTCAGCGGCCTGACCGCGCTCGCCCTGCCCTCCTTGTTGACACCCCGGACCCCAAGGACCGCCGGGCGGGTCGCCCCCGAGCCGGTCTGAGGCTCAGTCCCGGCTCGCGCGGCGGACGTCCTTGATCTCGGTCTCGACGGCGACGGCGCACCGCCGCAGGGTGACCACGAGCTCGGAGAACTGGCCCGGCTCGAGCATGCCGCCGAGCGTCGCCTCGATCTTGTCGACCTCGGCGGCCATCTCGGCGAGGCTGGCCCGGCCGGTGGCGGTCAGCGCCAGCGACATGGCCCGTTCGCTCTCGGGGTGCGGGCTCCGGTCCACCCAGCCCCGGCGCTCGAGCTCGGCGACGATCCTGGTCATCGTCTGGGGCTTCACGAAACAGCGCCGGGACAGCTGGGCCAGGGACAGGTTGGGCTGCCGCTCCAGGATCTTCAGCGCGGCGTAGCCGGACAGCGTCATCCGCCACGGTTTGAGCCGCATCGCCCCGATGTTCGCCACGGCACGCTCGAGGCGGGTGACGGCATCGGTGAGGTAGTCCGACTGGCCCGCAGCTGTGTCCACGCCCGAAAGCTTAGACAGCATCCTTACACCTGGAGGTTCTGACATGCCCGGCTCGACCACCACCTCCGCACCGACGGTCGACCTGCCCCTGGCCGACGCCCTGCGCCTCGTGACCGACGCGCTGGGCGCCGCGGGCTACACGTCGGCGGAGGCCGCGGTCATCGCGGACCACCTGATGGACTGCGAGCTGCGCGGGCTGTCCTACGCCGGGCTGGCCCGCGCCGTGTCGGTCATCGAGCGGATCCGCGCGACCCCGCCGCCGCAGCCGATCCGGATCGACCGGGAGACCCCCGTGTCCGCCGCCCTCGACGGCGGGGACCAGGTCGGCTATCTCGTCGCCACCCGCGCGATCGACATCGCACTGGAGAAGGCCCGCACCCAGGGCATTGCCGTCGTCGGCGCCCGCGAGACCTGGTACACGGGCATGTTCTCCTACTACCTGGAGCGCGTCATCGACGCCGGGTTCGTCGGCATGATCGCGGGCAGCGGCCCGGCCCTCGTCGCGCCGCACGGCGGCACCGAGTCCCGGTTCAGCACCAACCCCATCGCGTTCGGCTTCCCCACCGCGGACAGGCCGGTGATCTGGGACATCGGCACCTCGTTGATCACCCACGCCGAGGTCACCCTCGCCGCGAGGCTCGACGAGCCCCTGCCCGACGGCAAGGCCTACGACCCCGAGGGCCGGCCGACGACCGACGCCGCCGCGGCCCTGCAGGGCGCCTTCACCGTGTGGGGTGGGCACAAGGGCTCCGGGCTCGCCCTCGTCGTCCACCTGCTCGGCATGCTCGCCGGCGCCTCGGCGACGCCCGTCGGCGCGTCGGACTGCGGCTTCCTGGCCGTCGTCGTCGATCCGTCGGCGCTCGGCGACGCCGACGACTACCGGGCCCGCGCGGCCGAGTTCGCCGAGTCCGTGCGCGCCACCCGCCCGGTCGAGGGCGGCGGGGCGGTCCGCGTCCCCTTCGACCGTTCCGCGGTCCAGCGGACGGAGACCCTCCGGCGCGGAACGATCGAGGTCACTGCCCGTGTGGTGGACACCCTGCGGCAGATCACGCTGGCAATTTAGACAGCATGCTTATATTATCCAAGCATTCTGTCAAAGGAGAGTGAGTCATGGTCGACTTCTTCACGGGGCTCCAGCCGCTCGAACCGGGCGAGGCCGATCCCGCCCGGCTCGTCGAGCGGGTGCGCGAGCTCGACGCCTCGGAGGCGATCGATCGGGTGCTCGTGGGGTACTCGTCGATCTGGCCGCACAACCACGCGACCGCGCCGTACATGCTGGCGATGACTGACAAGTTCTCCCCGATCGTCGCCCACCGCCCGGGCGTGATGGCCCCGGTGGCCGCGGCCCGCTACTTCGCCACGCTCGACGTGCTGGCCCGGGGCCGGCTCGCGGTCAACGTCGTCGTCGGCGGGTCGGACAAGGACCTGCACCGGGAGAGCGACCACACCCCGAAGGACGAGCGCTACGAGCGCGCGATCGAGTACCTGGACCTGGTCCGGCGCACGTGGACCGAGCCGGGCTCGTTCGACCACGAGGGCCGCTACTACCGGGCCGAGGCCGTCAGGATCCTCACCCGCCCCGTGCAGGGCCAGGTACCGATCTTCATGGGCGGGGAGAGCGACGCCGCCGTGGACTTCGGGGCCCGCCACGCGGACCTGTACATGCTCTGGGGCGAGCCGTTCGCCGGCACCCGGGAGCGGATCGCGCGGGTGCGCGCCGCGGCCGACGGCTACGCCCGGCCGATCGACTTCTCGCTGAGCCTGCGGCTGTTCCTCGGGGACACCGAGGACGACGCCTGGGCGAAGGCCCGGGACGTCGAGCGGCAGATCGCGGAGGCCCAGGGCGGGCACGCCTTCCTCCGCTCCTCCGCGACGGACAACTCCGTCGGCCGGCAGCGCGCGCTGGCGCTCACCGAGGAGGAGCTGCACGACACCTGCTTCTGGACCGGGCTGACGAAGCTGCTGGGCGGGTTCGCCAACTCCCAGGCCCTGGTCGGGACCGAGGAGCAGGTCCTGGACACCCTCGGCACGTACCACGACCTGGGCATCGACACCTTCCTCGTGACGACCGGTGCGGAGGCGTCCTGGGATCCTGCCCTGGAGGACTTCCTGCTGCGCGCCAAGAAGGAGCTGTAGACCGTGCTGGACCTGGACTCACTCGGAGGCGGGACGGTGGGCGGACTGCTCGCGGCCCGCGCCGGCCGCACCCCCGACAAGCCCGCCCTGGTGTTCGAGGACGAGCAGTTCACCTACGCCGAGCTCGACGCGGCGGCCTCGGCCGTGGCGCGCGGCCTGCTCGGCCTCGGGCTCGCACCCGGCACGTCGGTCGGGGTGTTCCTGCCCAACCGCATCGAGGTCCTCGGCGCCTTCTTCGGCATCGCCCGCGCGGGCCTGGTCGAGGTGCCGGTGAACACCGCCTACAAGGGCACCTTCCTGGAGCACGCGCTCGGCCACACGGACGTGCAGGTCCTCCTCACCGAGCCCGGGCTGCTCGACCTGGTCGCCGCGCTGCCGGAGCGCCCCCGTGCGCTGCGGACGATCGTGGTGCTGGCGGACGGGGAGCGTGCGGACCGGACCATGAACACCGACACGGTCCCCACCGGAGTGTCGCTGCCCGGCGTCGAGATCCTCACCTGGGACGCCATGATCGCGCGGGGAGACCCGGGCCGGGCGTTCCCCGAGATCGGCATCGACGATCCGGTGGGGATCATGCTGACGTCCGGCACCACCGGGCGCAGCAAGGGCGCGATCTACCCGTCGCTGATGCCCGTGGTCGCCGCGCACGAGTTCGCCGTCGCCATGGAGACGACGTCCGACGAGCGGCTCTACACCTGCCTGCCGCTGTTCCACGGGGCCGCGAAGATCAATATCTCGCTGCACGCGATCACCGCCGGCGCCACCGTCGTCCTCGGCCGGCGCTTCAGCGCAAGCCGGTTCTGGGACGAGATCCGCCGCCACGAGGTCACCCAGTTCAACGCCCTCGGCTCGGTCTTGCCGATGCTGCTGGCCCAGCCCCCGTCGGTGCGGGACCGGGACCACCCCGCCCGCAAGGTCTTCGCCGCGCCCGCTCCTCCCCCGGTCCTGACCGCCGTCGAGGCGCGGTTCGGGGTGCACGTCGTGGAGGGCTATGGCCTCACCGAGATCAAGACGATCGTCTGGAACCCGATCGTCGATCGCAAGGTCGGTTCCATGGGCGTCCCGTCCGCCACGACGATCCTCGAGGTCCACGACGACCTGGGCTTCCCCGTGCCGCCCGGGCAGGTCGGCGAGATCGTGTACCGGCCCCGCGTCCCGCACGTCATGTTCGCCGGCTACCACCGCCAGCCCGAGGCCACCGTGGAGACCTCCCGGGACCTGTGGTGGCACACCGGGGACCTCGGGTTCACGGACGACGACGGCTACTTCTACTTCGTCGACCGGAAGAAGGACGCCCTGCGCCGCCGCGGCGAGAACGTGTCGTCCCAGGAGGTCGAGGCCGTGCTGCTCGCCCACCCCGCCGTGGCCGAGGCCGCCGCGGTCGGCGTCGCCTCGGACCTCGGTGAGCAGGAGGTGCTGGCCGTCGTCCAGGTGGCGGACGGCGCCGAGCTGGACCTCAAGGACCTCTTCGCGCACTGCGACCGGTCCATGCCGCACTTCATGGTTCCGCGCTACTACCGCCTCGTCGACGAGTTCCCCTCCACCCCCACCGGCAAGATCCGCAAGGCGGTGTTGCGCGAGTCCGGGCTCACCGACGACGCGTGGGACGCCGAGGCCGCCGGCCTGACCCCCACCCGGCACCGATGAGCGTCCCGGCCCGGCCCGCCGTCCGGCTGCGCGAGATCGCCCCCCGGCTGGCGCTGCAGGCCCATCCCGTCCCGACCGAGGTCAAGATCGAGCTGGTCCGGCGCCTGGTGGGCGCCGGCGTCCGGGACTTCGAGCTGTCGTCGTTCGTGCGCCCGGACCTGGTCCCCGGCCTCGCGGACGCCGACGCGGTGTTCGCCGCGGTGCGCGGGATCCCCGGCCTCACCCTGGGCTGCTGCATCGGCAACGAGCGGGGCCTGCGGGCCGCGGCCGCCGCGGGCGCGGACTCCGCTGCCTTCCTGCTCTCGGCCGACGAGGACTTCGCGCTGGCCAACGTCGGACGCAGTACCGAGGAGTCCCTCGTCGAGCTGGGACGCCTCGCCGCCGTCGCTGCGGACCTCGGGATCACCCTCGGCACCTACGTGATCTTCGCGTGGGGCGGCCCCACCGGGCCCGCGCGCGGGCCGGCCGAGCTCGAGCCGATCGCGCGGCGGCTCGTCGACATCGGGGTGACGGACTGGGTGCTCGCCGACTCCTTCGGCTACGCGGCCCCTCCCCAGATCCGCGAGCTGCTCGACGCCGCAGCGCACCACGTGCCGGTGGAGTCGCTGACGGTCCAGGTCCACGACAGCCGGGGGCTCGGCGTGGCGAACGTCCTCGCCCTCGCCGCGGCGGGCGTCGGCACCATCGACGTCTCCCTGGCCGGGAGCGGTGAGCACCCCGCGATGCCGGGCCAACGGGGCGGCGGGGTCTGCACCGAAGACGCCGCGCAGGCCCTCGAGCTCGCCGGTTACGACAGCGGGATGGACCTCGCCGCCCTCGTCGACACGGCCAACTGGCTCGAACGCGAAGGCGTGCCCGGCCTCGGCTTCGTCCGGCACGTCGGCCCCGTGCCGCGATCGGCGCAGGCCCCGGCCGCACTGACCTTCAACTGGAAGAACCCGACACACGAAAGCGAGACAGCACAGTGACGACCCCTTCGGCGATCGACGGACTGCGGACGTCCGACCGGCGCTACCTGATCTCCGTGATAGACGGCCCGAACGTCTCCAACCTCGCGCGGCGGAACAAGCGGATGTACGGGCCCGCCGTCTCCGCCGAGGGTCTCGGACGGTTCACCGAGGAGTGGGGCGCCCGCCTCGGCGTCGTGATCGAACGGTACATGTCGAACCACGAGGGCGACATCCTGGAGTACATCCACGAGTCGGGCGATCGGGTCGACGGCTACCTCGTCAACCCGGCCGGATTGACCACCACCAGCCAGTCGGTGCCATTCGCCCTCTACGACACCGGGAAGCCGGTCGTCGAGGTGCACTTCGCCAACATCAGAGCGTCCGCGGCGACCGCCCGCGGCCCGGTCTACGGCCCGGGCGAGTCCACCTTCACGCCCTACGTCACCGGCCAGTTCATGGGCATGCGCGAATACAGCTACCCGGGGGCGCTGCTCTCCTTGGTGCTGTCCCTGGACGACGAGACGTTCCTCGGCGCCAAGCCCGAGTAGCGGCACATGAGCAACGAGCTCACGGGCGAGGACGTCCTCGCCCGCATCCGCGCGGATCGTGGCCACTTCCCCGAGGTGTTCGAGGTCTCCGCACGCTTCGATCCGCAAGCGCTCCTGAACTTCCACGCCACCTACCAGCACGCCATGGGGCCCGGCAGCTCGCTGCCGGAGCCGGTGCGCCAGCTCGTCCTGCTCGCCCTGGACGCGGCAGCCCACTTCCACGGGGGATGCCGCTTCCACATGCTGGAAGCGCTCCGGGCCGGGGTGGAGCCCGAGGAGATCGTGGAGACGTTGCGGCTCACCGGATTGACCGGTGGCCACCACGTTCCCCTCGTCGCCTATCCACTGCTCGCCGAGGCGTTGGCCGAGTTCGAGGCAGAGAGGCCACCCAGTTCCTGATCATGACCGCCACCCTCCGACCCACCGACGACTCGGTCGGCGGCGAACACTGCGGCGCCGATCGTCTTGCTCCGTCGAGGATCAGCGCGCGTTCGCGCTGGAGTCGTCGAGGCAGCACCGTGGCGGTGTACGTAAACTAGCAGGTCAGACCGGTTGTCGGTCTGGCCTGTTAGCTTTTCGGTGATCCACTAAGACCTGGTCTCAAAACTAGGCGTGTCGCTACGTGATCTTGAATCGGTGATCGTTGATCGTGGCCGGTTGTGGCGAGGACGAGGCAGCAGCGGCTGGTTGAGGATCGGCTCTGGGAGTTGATCGAGCCGTTACTCCCAGCGCGGCCGGCACCTCGCGGTCCAGGTGGGCGTCCGCGGATCGATGACCGCGCCGCCTTGGAAGGAATCTTGTTCGTGCTCGACACCGGCTGCCGCTGGCGGGACCTGCCCGAGGAGTTGGGCTGCGGGTCCGGGCACACCGCGTGGCGGCGGCTACGGGCGTGGCAGGACGCCGGCGTGTGGGACCGGCTGCACCAACTCGTCCTCGACGAGCTCTCCGAAGCAGAGTTGCTGGACTGGTCACGCGCCTGCATCGACGGTGTGTCGGTGAGGTCGAAAAGGGGGGCGAGCTGACCGGGCCCAACCCCACTGACCGGGGCAAAGCCTGATCCAAGCACCACCTCCTGTGCGACGCGAACGGGCTCCCGCGGCACGCTCTGCTCTCGGCGGCGAACACCCATGACAGCACACTGTCCGAGCCGCTGCTCGAGACCAACCCCGCCGTTCGCGGTCGCCGCGGACGTCCCGGCCGGCCTCGTCGCAGGCCCGACAAGCTGCACGCGGACAAGGGTTATGACTACCGCCGCTGCCGGGAGTACCTGCACGGCCGCGGGATCAAGGTGCGGATCGCGCGGCGAGGGATTGAGGACAAGTCCAAGCTCGGCCGCGTCCGCTGGGTCGTCGAACGCACCATCTCCTGGCTGCTGCGGTTCAAACGCCTCGGGCTGCGCTACGACCGGACCGAACGCACCACGCTGGCGCTACCCACGCTGGCCTGCACCGTGATCAACGTCCGCCGGCTCATAAAGATCGAGCTCTGCGACCAGGCCTCACGCATCCATTCACTCGTTTGGGATACATCGGTAGCTCTGTGTCGTTGGGTGGGGGTGACTGGTGAGCTTCTGAGCGCGGCGCAGGTCCTCGGGTCGGCACGGGGCCCCCGTCACCACGAGGGAGATCGATCTCCTGGAGGAGGCTGCAGCCGCGTTGCTGACGGCACCATCGACGGGGATGAACGAGCACTCTCGTCGGGAAGTGATCAGCCATCGGTGGGCCGCCTCTTCAGAGGCGTTCGATGCGGTCGGCCTGCGGGCCCCGATCGCTCT
>JAOZVV010000029.1 GCA_025869365.1 Pseudonocardia sp. | reverse complement strand
CGACGGTGCGGTCCGCCATCCGCGCCCACTCCACCGGCACCACCTCGGACACCGGACGGTCGCAGATCACCATGCCGCCGGAGTGGATGCCGAGGTGCCGCGGGAAGCCGAGGAGCTGGTCCGCCAGGCCCAGGACCGTGGGCGGGAGGTCCTCCGGGACGGCACCGTCGGCGAGGCCGTGCCAGCGCTCGATCCGCTTGCTCCACGCGTCCTGCTGCCCGGGGGAGAAGCCCAGCGCCTTCGCCATGTCCCGGACCGCCGAGCGCGGCCGGTAGGTGATCACGTTCGCCACCTGGGCGGCATGCGTGCGCTCGTAGCGCTGGTAGACGTACTGGATGGCCTCCTCGCGGCGGCCCGACTCGATGTCCAGGTCGATGTCCGGGTAGCCGTCCCGCTCCGGGGAGAGGAACCGCTCGAACAGCAGGCCGTGCCGCACCGCGTCCACGTTGGTGATGCCCAGCGCGTAACAGACCGCGGAGTTGGCGGCCGAGCCCCGGCCCTGGCAGAGGATCCCGGAACGCCGGCAGAACTCCGCGATGTCGGAGACGATCAGGAAGTAGCCCGGGAAGTTCTTCTCCTCGATGATCCGCAGCTCGTGCTCCACCATCTCCGCCGCGCGGCGGTTCTCCGCATGGCTGCCGTAGCGCCGCGCCACCCCCTGCCGGGTGAGCACGCGCAGCCAGGACTCCTCGGTCTCCCCGTGCGGGACGTCGAACGGCGGCAGCTCCGGCGCCACGAGCTCCAGCTCGAAGGACAGCTCCCGGCCCAGTTCCGCCGCGCGCGCGACCGCCCCGGGGTACCGCTCGTCGAAGCGGGCGGCCATGGCGGCGCCGCTGCGCAGGTGCGCGGCGCCGGCGGGCGGCAGCCAGGCGTCCGCCTCGTCCAGGCTGCGCCGGGCCCGGACCGCCGCCAGGGCCGTGGCCAGCGGATACCGCTCCGGGGTGGCGTAGTGCGCACCGGTGCTCGCGATCGTGGGCAGGCCGGCACGGGCCGCCAGCGCGGCCAGCACGTCGTTGCGTTCGGTGTCCTCGGGCAGGCCCTGGTGCTGGAGCTCGACGACGACGCCGTCCCGCCCGAAACACTCCACCAGCTCCGCGATCGCCCGCGCCGCCGCCTCGGGCCCACCCGCCCGCAACGCCTGTCGGACGGTGCCCTTCCGGCCCCCGGTGAGCGCCACGACCCTGCCCTCGGTGTCCGCGACGACCTCACCCGGGTGATACACCGGGCGGCCCTTCTCCGCGCCCCGCAGCTGCGCGGTGCTGATCGTGCGGCACAGCGCCCCGTACCCCTCCGGGCCCCGGGCGAGCAGCAGCAGGTGGCTGCCCTCCGGATCCGGCACCCCGTTCTGCGGGGCGGACAGGCCGAGGCTCAGCTCCGCGCCGAAGACGGTGCGCACGCCCAGCTCCCGCGCGGCCTGGGCGAAGCGGACCACGCCGTACATGCCGTCGTGGTCGGTGAGGGCGATCGACTCCAGGCCGAGCCGACGGGCCTGCTCGACCAGCTCCTCGGGATGGCTCGCGCCGTCCAGGAAGCTGAAGTTGGAGTGGCAGTGCAGCTCCGCGTACGGCACGACCGGCTCGGTGTGCGGCTCCGGGGGCGGCGCCTCGTACGGCTCGCGCTTACGGGACCAGGCAGGGCTGTCCCCGCCGTCCGCCTCCGGACCGCCGCTGAGGCTCGAGCCGACACGACCGGACATGACCGCCTCGAGCTCGCTCCACGGCACGTCCGGGTTGTTCCATCCCATGCCCCCGATCGTACTCGAACAAATGTTCGAGACCCGTTCAGGAGACGGAGTTGTCCACAGGCAGGTAGGGCTCGATCGCCCGGAGCACCGCGCGCTTCGGCCGCGCCCCCACGACCTGGGTCACCACCCGGCCGTCCACGTAGAGGCTCAGCGTCGGCATGCCCATGACGCCGGCGGCCGCCGCGGTCCGGGGGTTGAGGTCGACGTCGAGCGACACGACGTCCAGCTCACCCGCCCGCTCGGCCGCGATCTCGGCCAGCACGGGCTCGATCATGCGGCAGGGCGGGCACCAGGTGGCGGTGAAGTCCACCAGCACCGGACGGGAGGACCGGAGCACCCGCTCGTCGAACCGGGCGTCCGTGACGGACTCGATCATGAAGGCTCCTCGGGGGTGAGCGCGCAGCGCGGGGCGGGTGGCCGTTCCAGGAGGGCGGCGGCGAGCTGGGACTCCAGCTCGGCACGGATCTCGGCGAGCCTCGCCAGCGACGCGTCGACCTCGGCGAGCTTGCGCCGGTAGACCGCGATCGAGTCCGGGCAGCTCCCCCCGCTCGGGTTCCCGTCCCGCAGGCACTCGACGAACGGGCGCGTCTCCTCCAGCGAGAGCCCCAGCCCGACGAGCGCGCGGATCTCGGTGACGGCGCGCAGGTCCGCGTCGTCGTAGGAGCGGTAGCCGTTCGCCGCCCGCCGTGCGGGCAGCAGGCCCAGGTCCTCGTAGTGCCGCAGCGTCCGGGGGCTCACCCCGGCCCGCTCGCCCAGCTCGCCGATGCGCATCGCGACCTCCACGCGAACGACGCTAGACCTTGCCGCGGACGTGAAGGCCAGCCCGGAGAGGCCACGACGGCGAAGGGCCCGCGCGGCGCCGACCAGCGCTCCCCAGAACCGATCGGCGTCGCACGGGCCGACCGGGCGTGACGGGCCGGGGGCTCCCCAGCGGCCGGTCCCGTCACCCTCGGTGGTTCGTTCCCCTGTGCCGTGAGACCAGTTCACCGCGCCCACCTGTGACATACCTGTGAAAGGCCCGTGAGTACCCCGTGGTTGTCGCTCCACCCGATCGGGTGCACCCGCCCGTACGGCGTGACCACGGCAGGTACCGGAGGATGATCCCTCACCGAACCGGCACGCGGCCGGACGGATCGGACATCACGGGGGCGCGATGCACCACCGGCCGACACTCCCCGGGGCGGTCACCCTGGTCGCGGCGCTGACCTGCGCGGCGCTGCTCGCCGCCTGCAGCGGATCGGCCGCCGCGCCCGTCCCGGATCAGGCACTCCCCACCTCGCTCGTCGCGCAGGCGAGCGGGGACGGCGCGTTCGCCCACCTCGAGGAGCTGCAGCGGATCGCCGACGCCAACGGCGGCAACCGGGCGCTGGGCACGCCGGGGTACGACGCCGGCGTCGAGTACGTGGCCGGGAAGCTCCGCGACGCCGGGTACGACGTGCAGACCCCCACCTTCGAGGCGACGTCGTTCAGCGTGGCGACCCAGACGCTGACCGTCGACGGCGCACCCGTCGCGGCCGAGGCGCTGGGCTTCTCCCCCTCCACCGCCGGCGCTCTCACCGCTCCGCTCGCCGTGATCGCGCAGGACGACACCTCCGGCTGCGAGGCGAGCGACTTCGCCGGGATCCCGGCCGGGTCGATCGCGCTGATCCGGCGCGGGACCTGCACGTTCGGGGTGAAGTCCCAGCTCGCGGGCGCGGCCGGGGCGGCCGCCGTGGTCGTCGTCAACACCGAGGACGCGGCGCTCGCCGGCACCCTGGGCGAGACACCGGGGACCGTCCCGAGCGCGGGCGTCAGCAGCTCGGTGGGCGCCGGGCTCGCCGGGAGGAACGGTGCGCAGGCCGTGCTGACCCTGGCGACGACGATCGAGAAGAAGCCGTCCCGCAACGTGATCGCCCAGACCCGCACCGGGGACCCGGCGAACGTCGTCATGGCCGGGGCGCACCTGGACTCCGTGCCCGAGGGCCCGGGGATCAACGACAACGGGACCGGCAGCGCGGGCCTGCTCGAGGTCGCGACCCGGCTCGGCGGCTCGCCGGCCACCGCCAACGCGGTGCGGTTCGCCTGGTGGGGCGCGGAGGAGGAGGGCCTGCTGGGCTCCACCGCCTACGTCGAGGCGCTTCCCGAGCAGGAGCGCCCGAAGATCGCGCTCTACCTGAACCTGGACATGATCGGCTCGCCGAACGCGGGCTACCTGATCTACGACGGCGACGACTCCGACAAACAGGGCGAGGGCCCCGGACCGCAGGGCTCGGCGACGATCGAGCAGGTGCTCGCGGAACAGCTCCGCGCCGCGGGGGTGAGCTCGGCGGGCACGGACTTCGACGGCCGCTCGGACTACGGCCCGTTCATCGCGGCGGGCATCCCCTCCGGCGGCCTGTTCACCGGCGCGGAGGAGATCAAGACGCCGGAGCAGGCCGCGCAGTGGGGCGGTGCGGGCGGGAAGCCCTACGACTCCTGCTACCACCAGGCCTGCGACACCCTGGCGAACGTGGACCGGACGGCGCTGGACCGCAACGTCGACGCGCTCGCCGGGACGGTGGGCCGGTTCGCCCTCTCCCTGCAGGGGATCCGCCCCTGAGCTCGTCGAAACCGACCCCACACCGGTCCGGACCATGATCGAAGCAGCGTGGGTCGCACTCGGCGTGGGCTCAGTCGTAGATGCCGGTGATCCACCATCGGCCCTCCCGGTGGAGCAGGAGCAGCGCGGCCCCGTCCACGAGCACGACCTGGATCCGCACCTCGGTGTGCGCGCCCCCGGCCCACCAGCGTTGCTGCAACGGCCAGGGCCCGGCCCACGCGCTCAGCTCCCGGCCCGGACGACCGGGCAGGACGAGCAGGTGGGGCTCGGCGTCGAGCAGGTCCAGGGCCCGGAGCCCGACCGGGCGCCCACCCGGGTCCAGGAGCTCGACGGGCAGGGGTTCCGGCGGGACGGTCGCGGGGGACGGCGAGGGGATCCGGCCGGGCCAGGCGGGCACGGGGTCCTTCGCGGCCTTCGGGGTGCGGATGGGTCGGGAGCGGGCGGGGGTGCGGATGCTCGACGGCCGGCCCCCCGACGACTGGTCCCCGGACATCCCCCCATGATCACCATCCGGGCGCACGGGGCCGCGCTCACCGCGGCCGACCGCGCCGGAACGGTGATCATGGGCGACGGTTCCCGGCCCGCTCGGACGGTGATCCCCATGGGCCTCCGGCGGGACCACCCGGAGCTGCGGCCCGGACGCGGGATCCGGCTCCTCGGGGTGGCCCTCCCGCACGGCCGCCCCCTCCGGCTCGATCAACCTCACCGGCTCCGGCGCGGGCGGGCCCGCGAGCTCCCCCGGCCCCGCGCTCCCGCCGGGCTCCCGCTCGTCCCCCCAGGGGACCAGCCGCACCCGTTCCCCCGGTTCGCGCCCGCCGCCGAGGACCGCGGTGACCACCGCCTCCGGACCGAGCAGCGCCTGGACCCGGACGAGCGCCCGGCCCGCCCGCTCGTCCGACTCCCCGACCTCCCCCCACAGCCCGATCTGCAGCGCCCCCGCCGTGACGGTCTCCTCCGGGGTGAGCCGGAGCCGGACGACCGCCCCGGAGCCGCCGCGGGTGAGCCAGGAGTCCAGCTGCCAGCGGACCCGGTCGACCGTGCCGGACGGGGTCAGCGGCTCCGCGCAACGCCAGATCCGCAGCAGCTCCTCACCGCTGCCGGTGCGCGCCCACACCCCGAGCCTCGTACAGGACAGGGCGTGCCCGGCCAACGTGGTGTGCAGCCGTTCGGCCAGGGTGCGGGCGGCGAAGGCCGCCGCGTCCACCCGATCGACCGGCGGGTCCAGCTCCAGCTCGACGGCCAGCTCCTCCGGCGGACGGCGACGCACCGGCGGGCGCGGGTCCAGCCCGCGGGCGAGGCGGTGGGCGAGCATCGCGTCCGACCCGAACCGGGACGCGACGTCCGCCGGGGCCAGCTGCGCGAACGCGCCGAGGCTGCGCAGGCCCAGCCGGCGCAGCAGGTCCACGAGCTCCGAGCGCTCCACGTCCGGCTCCCGGTCCAGCTCCTCCACCCCGAGCGGGGCCAGGAACTCCCGGCTGCGCCCCGCCTCCACCCCGAGACCGCGGCGGGCCGCGAGCACCGCGGCGAACAAGCCGTCCGCGAAACCGGTCTGGCACTCCACCCCGGTACGGGCGGCGACCTGGTCGATCAGCCGTTCCGCCGCCTCCCGCTCCCCGCCGAACCAGCCGACGGGTCCCTTCGCGGGCAGCGCGAGCAGGCCCGGCCGGACGATCTCCACCCCGGGCGCCAGCTCCTCGACCGCGACGACGACGGGTTCGAACAACCGGGCGTCCCGCTCCGGATCCCGGGCGAGGACGGCCAGCTCGGGGCACCGCGCCTGGGCGTCCCTCCGGCGCAGGCCCCGCCGGACGCCGTGCGCCCGGGCGATGGCCGAGCACGCCAGCACCCGGTTGGCGTGGAACACCGCCGCGGGGCGGTGCGCGGGGACGTGCGCCCCGAGCGCCGCGGCGGTGACGGGCCAGTCCGGGGACCAGAGCGCGAGCACCCGTTCCGCGGCGCCCTCCCGGCCCTCTCCCGGGTCAACCACGACGGGCGCCCGTGATCGTCGCCCGGGAACCGCGCGCCGCGGCGGGTGCGGCCCGATGCGCCCGAACGGTGCCCACGGCACCGGAACCGACCCTCATCCGACGGCCACCCGCTCGTCCCCGCGAGCGGGCGTGCCGTGAGCGGGCGCCCCGCGGACAGGCGTGCCGAGCACCGCGGCAGGTGCGTGCACGGCGGCGACCGCACCGCTCCTCCCCGGGAGCAGCACCTCCGCGCGCCGCCCCGCACCCGCACTCCCCCGGCCGCCGCTGCGCACGACGGCCTGCCGGGAGCACAGCCGCCCCGCCCCCCGCCCCGCCCCTGACCAGCGGACGTCCGAGCACCCCAGCTCGACGTCCGCCCCGGGCCAGGACCCCAGAGCCAACAGCACCGCGCCCCGCTGCCGGGCCCGGGCGGCGAGCCGCTGCCGGTCCTGTCCCCGCAGGCCCGCCCGCTGCGCCCCCGCGACGACGACGAGATCCATCCCGTCGAGCAGCGCGAGCACGACCGCGACCAGGTCCCCACCCGGCCGCGGTACGAGCGCGAGCCGCTCGAGCCGGACACCCGCCTCCGCCGCGGCCACCGCCCCGAGCCCGGGCACCCCGACCACCCCTGCCCACATCCCCTGGGCGGAGGCCTCCGTGAGCAGGGCGAACAGCAGCGACGTGGATCCCGTGCCGGAGGCGACCGAGACCGTGGAGCCCCGCCGCAGCCCACCCGCGGGCAGCAGCGGCCGCAGCGGCTCGGCCACGGGCACCACGTCCGCACCCGCGTCCTCCGCCGGCCCGACCGGGGCGGACCGGACCGCGTCCGAGCGCTCCGACCGGTCCTCCATCCTGCGGAGCAGCCCGCGGGCGAGCTCCAGCCGGCTCGCCGCATCCCCCACCACGACCAGAACCCTCCCGACGATCACCGGCGCCCGGATCTCGTCGGGGGGAAGTCGACGCGACTCGAACGTGTGTTCGACACAGTAGCCGGTCGGAGGGCCCTGCTTCAACACCCCGTCCGGGGGTCGACCGATGGTGGCGTTCCGGTCACCGAGCGCTGGTGACAGGGCCGTCCGGCCGTACACGATGGACCGGACGAAGGAGGCAGGATGACCACGGGAACGGCTCCGCACTCACGGATCGTGGCGCTCGTCCCCGCCCACGACGAGGAGTCCACCCTTCCCGCGGCGCTCGCGTCCCTGCGGGCGCAGACCCGGCCGCCGGACCACGTCGTCGTGGTGGCGGACGCCTGCACGGACGGCACGGCCGCCGTCGCCGCATCGCTCGGGGCCGAGGTCGTCGAGACGCACGAGAACACCGCGCGCAAGGCCGGGGCGCTCGACCAGGCCCTGACCGCGCTGCTCCCCCTGCTCGACGACGCGGACCTGCTGCTCGTGCAGGACGCGGACTCCGAGATCGTCCCGGACTTCCTCGCCCTCGCCGTCGAACGCCTCCGGGCGGATCCCCGGGCCGGGGCGATCGGGGGGATCTTCACCGGCCGTCCGGGCGGCGGGCTCGTCGGGGCCCTGCAGCGCAACGAGTACGCGCGCTACGCCCGGGAGATCGCACGCCGCGGCGGCCGGGCCCGGGTCCTCACCGGGACCGCCACGCTGTTCCGGGTGAGCACGCTGCGCGCGGTCGCCGCCGCGCGCGGGACGCGACTTCCGGGCATCCCCGGCGAGGTCTACGACACCGCGGCGCTCACCGAGGACAACGAGATCACGCTGGCCGTCAAGACACTCGGGATGCGCACGCTGTCCCCGCGCGGCTGCGCGGTGCACACGGAGATCATGCCGACCTGGCGGGACCTGTGGCACCAGCGGCTGCGCTGGCAGCGCGGCGCCCTGGAGAACCTGCGCGCCTACGGCCTGACCCGGGTCACCGCGCCGTACGTGCTGAGGCAGGCCGGGATGTACGCGGGGATCGTCGCCGTCCTGCTGTTCCTGCTGGCCACGATCCTGTTCGCGGCCCGCGGGGACCTCGGCCCGCCCCGCGGGCTCTGGCTGCTGGTGACCGCGGTGTTCGTCGTCGAGCGGATCTGGACGGTCCGCCGGCGCGGCCGGCAGGCGATGCTGCTGGCCGCGCCGATCGTCCTGGAGTTCGGGTTCGACCTCTTCCAGCAGGCGGTGTTCCTGCGCGCGGCGTTCGACGCGTGGCTGCGCCGCCGCACCCACTGGCATCACGTGCACCTCGCGACCCAGGAGGCCTGACGGGTGTACGGCAAGATCGGCACCACCGCGTTCCTGGCGCTCCCGGCGGGCTCGCTGGCCGTCAGCGGGCTGGGGGTCCTGTGGTACGTGGTGGCGGGCTGCACGGTGGCCGCCGCGACCCTGGCCCTCGCCCGCCTGCTGCCGCGCCGCGAGGAGTGATCCCCGCGGCGCGGCCAGGGCAGGCGGGACGGCAGGTCAGTGCGCGAAGTGCCTGGTCCCCGTCAGGTAGAGGGTGACGCCCGCGGCCGCGGCCGCCGCGGTGACCTGGTCGTCGCGGATCGAACCGCCCGGATGCACGACGGCCTTGACGCCCGCCTCGAGGAGCACCTCCAGCCCGTCCGGGAACGGGAAGAACGCATCCGACGCCGCGACGGAGCCCCGGGCCCGGTCCCCGGCGCGGGTCACGGCCAGCGAGCAGGAGTCCACCCGGTTGACCTGGCCCATCCCGACCCCGACGGCCGCGCCGTCCGCGGCGAGCAGGATCGCGTTGGACTTCACCGCGCGGCAGGCCCGCCACGCGAACGCGAGGTCCGCGAGGGTCTTCTCGTCCGCCGCCTCGCCCGCGACGAGCTTCCAGGACGACGGGTCGTCCCCGGGCGCGTCGACGGCGTCACGCTGCTGCAGGAGCAGCCCGCCGGTGATCGGCCGCAGCTCGGCACCGGCCCGGGCGACCGCCCCCGGCAGCCGCAGCAGGCGCAGGTTCTTCTTCGCGGTGAGGATCTCCAACGCGCCCTCGGCGAAGGACGGCGCGAGCACCACCTCGGTGAAGATGTCCTTCACCTGCTGCGCCATCTCCACGGTGACCTCGCGGTTCGTCGCGATGACGCCGCCGTAGGCGCTCACCGGGTCCGTCGCGTGGGCCTTGCGGTGGGCCTCGCCGACGTCCGCGCCGACCGCGATGCCGCACGGGTTCGCGTGCTTGATCACCGCGACGGTCGGCTGGTCCCCGTGGTCGTGCGCGGCGCGCCAGGCGGCGTCCGCGTCCACGTAGTTGTTGTAGGACATCTCCTTGCCGTGCAGCTGCTCGGCCTGCGCGAGGCCGGAGCCGTGCGGGGAGACGTAGAGCGCCGCGGCCTGGTGCGGGTTCTCCCCGTAGCGCAGCGTCGCCTTCCGCTCCCAGGTGGCGCCGACCCACTCCGGGAACACCGTCCCGGTCTCCGGCGCGAGCACGGAACCCATCCAGGACGCGACGGCGACGTCGTAGCTCGCCGTGTGCCGGAACGCCTCGGCCGCGAGCCGACGCCGGTCCGCGAGCTCGAACCCGCCCGCGGCGACCTGCTCGAGCACCCACCCGTACGTCGCCGGGTCCGTGACCACGGCGAGGCTGTCGTGGTTCTTCGCCGAGGCCCGGACCATCGCGGGTCCGCCGATGTCGATCTGCTCGACGCACTCGTCCTGCGAGGCGCCGGACGCGACGGTCTCGGTGAAGGGGTAGAGGTTCGACACGAGCATGTCGAACGGCGCGACGCCCAGCTCGGCGAGCTGGGCGAGGTGCTCGGGCTTGCGGGTGTCCGCGAGGAGCCCGGCGTGCACCCGCGGGTGCAGGGTCTTCACCCGGCCGTCGAGGCACTCCGGGAAACCGGTGAGCTCCTCGACCCGGGTCACGGGAACACCCGCATCGGCGATCCGCTGGGCCGTCGACCCCGTGGAGACGATCTCCACCCCGGCCGCGTGCAGCCCGGTCGCGAGGTCCGTCAGACCCGCCTTGTCGTAGACACTGATCAGGGCCCGGCGTACCGGCCTGCGCTCACTCACGTCGATGTCGCCTCTTCCTGCGCTCGCGCCGACCCGGTGCGGACCAGCGCCTCGACGGTGCCGACAAGCAGCCGCCGTTCCGAGTTCTTGATGCGTTCGTGCAGCACGGCCTCGGTGTCTCCGGGCAGCACGGGTACGGCTTCCTGGGCCAGGATCGGCCCGGTGTCCACGCCGGCGTCGACGAGGTGCACGGTGGTCCCGGTGACCTTCACGCCGTGCGCGAGGGCGTCCCGGACGGCGTGCGCGCCCGGGAACGACGGCAGCAGCGCCGGGTGGGTGTTGACGATCGGGCAGCCGATGCCGTCGAGGAAGTCCGCGCCGAGGATCCGCATGAACCCCGCGCAGACCACCAGGTCCGGCGCGTGGGCGCGGACCGCGGCCAGCAGGGCGCGGTTCCAGGCGGCGCGGTCCGCGTGCTCGGCGGGGCGGACGACGGCGGTGGGCACGCCGGCCCGTTCCCCGCGCTCGACGGCGACGGCGTCCCGGTCCGCGGCGACGGCGACGACCTCGGCCGGGAAGGCCGGATCCACGGCGGCGTCGAGCAGGGACTGGAGCAGCGTCCCCGAGCCCGACGCGAGGACCACCACGCGGGCGGGTAGGCCGGATCGGGAGGTGCTGCTCGCGGCGCCTCCGTGACGGGCGCTCGACGCGGCGGACAACCGGACTCCCTCTGCTCGACGCGGGCGCCCCCGGATGCGCGGGCTCTCCCCGTCCGGTCGGGCGACCGTGACCAGCGTAAACCGCGACCGGGATCACAGCGCGGGCGCCTCGGTCCGGATCAGTCCTCGCGGGCGGCCTCCGCGGCCTGCCGGGCGCGCAGGGCGACGAGCTCCGCGACGGTCCGGGGTGCCCGCTCCTGGCCCTGCTCCTGCCTCGTGCGGCGGTCGTCCGCGGTCGTCCGGGCCGCGGGAGCTCCGGACCCTGAACCGGTGGACCCTGAACCGGTGGACCCGGAGCCCCGGAGACCGGGGCCGCTGAGACCGGGCCCGCTGACATCGTGCCCGGGCACATCGTGGCCGGGGACATCGTGGCCGGGAAGACCGTGGCCGCGGGATGCGGGCGCCTCGGCGCGGGCCGGGCGGGCCGCGGGTCCGGCGTCCGGCCGGGCGGCGAGGCGGAACCGGGATCCCCGGGCACCGCCCTCGCGTTCCCGACGGGTGCGCTCGCGCCGCTTCTCCCGGCGGCGCTGTTCCCGCTCGGAGGCGCGGGCGGGTGCGGAGCGGGCGTGCGGGGCCGGCCCGTCCGAGGGCGCGGGCCCGTCGGCAGGCAGGCCGTGGTCGGGATCGGCGTCGTGGCTGTGGGCGTCCTGGTCGTCCTGGTCGTCCTGGTCACCGGCCTCGCTGGAGGCCTTCGCGCCGGCCTCCTCCCCCGGGACCTGCTCGACGGCCTCCTCGTCGGGTCGATCGTGAGCGGGCCGGTCGTGGTCGGGCCGGTCGTGAGCGGGCCCGGCAGCATCGGGCCCACCGTCCCGGACCCGGTAGACCTCGGGATACCCGTCCTCGGGATCGTCGGCGGGACCGTCCTCGGGATCGTCGGCGGGATCGCCGCCCGCCCACTCCTCCTCGACACCCTGCTCGACCTCGGCCCCGTCGACCGTTCCGTCGACGTCGACCTCCGGATCGACAGGGGCCTCCTCCACCTCGGCCCGGTCCTCGAACTCCGCCCGCTCCTCCTCGACGTGCCGGTACCCCTCGGGTGCCTCCGCACCCCGCTGCACCAGCGCGACCAGGGCGCCCGGGCCGCCGACCCACAGCACCACCGCCACCAGCACCAGCCACATCGGGATCGTCACCGGGTCGAAGGAACCCGCCGCGAGCCGTCCCCCGGCGAGCGCCGCCGCGAGCGCACCCGCGACGGCCAGGATCCCCGCTGCGGTCCCGACCGCGCGGATCCGCTGCACGACGGTCGACGACGGCCCGAGCACCCGGCGGCACGTCCCGCCGACCACCAGCCCGACCCCGGCCGGGAGCAGGAACACCACCACCGCCCACACCGGAGGCATCCCGACCGGGAGCGCTCCGGCCAGCGGGAACGGGGGCAGCGGACCGCTCGTCACACCGAGGGGGGACGCCGAGGCGGTCCCCACCGCGACGCCCGGACCGAGCAGCCAGCTCGCTCCCGCGACGACGGCGTTGGGCAGGTAGGCCACGGCGAGCAGCGTCAGGCCGAGAGCCGCCCCGAACGTGGGGGCGACCGCGTCGTAGGTGGCCACGACGCGCGTCGCGCCGAAGGAGAGACCGGCCAGCAGGGCCAGCGCCCCGAGCATCAGCAGGGCGGCCCCGCCGACGGCCGCACCGGCCAGGCCGGCGGCCGGCCATCCGGGGAGCCGGTCGCGCCACGTCTCCGGCAGCCCGCAGACCCGCACGACGCCGACCGCCGCCGCCAGCCCGGCCAGGAGGCCGCCGCCCACCAGCGCCCCGAACGGGGAGACGACCACCTCGGCCGCCCTGGGCAGCAGCGCGCTGCCCAGCACGGCGACGGCGGCGTGCGCACCGGCCTGGCTCGCGATCACCGGTCCCGTGTCCACCCGGAACCGGCCCCCGAGGCGCCGGACGGACCAGCGGGTGCCCCGCGAGACGACGAACCCGACCGCGAGGGTCGGCAGGAGCGGCAGGACACCGACCGGCTGCCCCTCGATGGTCAACGGGATCAGGTGCGCGGCGAGCCAGAGCGGGATGGAGACGGCGAACGCACCGTCCACCGAGAAGGAGCCGCCCGCCGAGCCCATCACGAGCGCGGCCATCGGGACCAGCATCGCGTAGCTGACCAGGACGGTGCCCATGGCGGCGGCGAGCAGGATCCGGAGCCGGTCCAGCCCCTCGAGCGGGGCGGGGCCGGAGCCCGGGTCCTGTCCGCCGCCGGCGGTCTCCGGGCGGTCGGGAGCCGAGAGGGTGCGGGTCACCCGGCCAGGGTCGCAGCGTGGCGGCCGCGAGTCAGTGCGCCACGCCGGGTGCACCCGGCGTCCCGGCGGGTGATCGTCGTGACCGGCGCGCGCGGACGTCCCGGCCGCCGGGCGGTTCGGCCACCCCGGGCCGGTGGCCCCGGACCGGCTCCCCCGGATCGGCTACGAGCGGTCGTCCGGGCGTGGGGTCTGGATGACGGTCGTGTGCTCCCCGCCGTCCGTTCCGCGCTGCTCCTCCGGCTGGCCGTGCCGCCCGGAGGTGTCGTCCGCCGGCCTGTCCGTGACCGGTGTCCCGTCCACCCGGGTGGCACCGAGGTCCTGCTGGGGCTCCGGGCTCCCGGGCTGCCCCGCGGAACCGGGCGACGCCGGGCTGCCGAGCCCCTGGGCGGGGGCCGCCTGGCCCGGACCGCCCTGGGCGGGTCCCTGGCCGTACGCGGGCTGTTGCCCCCACGGCTGCCCCTGAGCCGCCGCGGGCTGGCCCGGCTGGGCGTAGCCCGCCTGGCCGGGGGCCGGCTGCTGGACGTACCCGCCCCCGTAGCCCCCCTGCTGGCCCTGGGCGCCGGGCTGCCCGAACTCGGGCTGGCCGTACGGCTGCTGCCCGGGCTGGCCGTAGCCCGGCTGCCCGTAGCCCGGCTGCGCGTACGCCTGCTGGCCGTAGCCCGGCTGCGGGTAGCCCTGCTGGCCGTAGGCGCCGGGCTGGCCGGGCGCCTGCCCGGGAGGGCCGTATCCGGGCTGGCCGTAGCCCTGGCCCGGGTAGCCGCCGTAGCCCGGCTGGCCGTAGGCACCGGAGTTCTGCGGTGCCGGGCGCGGGGCCGGCACCGAGAGCAGGCCGGCGTTCACCAGCACGGCTGCGACCAGCGCGGCCGCCGCCAGGAAGGCCACGACGAGCGCTGTGATCGCCACACCGCCGAGGGTCCCCGGCAACGTCGTGAGGGTCTGCAGCAGCACCAGGAACCCGACGACGCCGAGCACGGCCCCGGGCAGCAGCACCCGGCCCGCCTCGGGCAGCAGGGCCGCCGCGGCGAGCAGGCCGCCGGCCAGCAGCAGCGGGGTGCCGTAGCCGAACCCGAAGTCCGTGAAGAACCCGAGCAGGTAGACGACGAGTGCGAGGCCCGCCCCCGCGACCACCATCAGCCGGGCGGGCCCGGGCGGGAGCGGCGGGGCGGAGACCGCGCGGGAGGCGCCGGACTCTCCCGGTGCCGGGGTCGGGTTCTCGTACTGCTGGCTCATCACTGCTCCCTGGACCACCGGGAACGGCGGTCGTTCGCTGCACGGGCGTTCACTCACGGCGGGCGTTCTTCGTCGTGCGGGCCGGCCTCGCGGTACCGGTCGCCGCGAACGCTAGTCCACGGCACCGACACCCGCGGACCTCGACGCCGTCACGGACTACCCGCGCGGGCGCCCCTTCCACAGCAGAACGCGCGGGCCCCGGGAAGGTTCCCGGGACCCGCGCGTCGCGCCGGCGCTCAGAGCGCGGCGATGATCTCCTTCATCAGCGCGGCGGTCTCGGACGGCGTCTTGCCGACCTTGACCCCGGCGGCTTCGAGGGCCTCCTTCTTCGCCTGCGCCGTGCCCGCCGAGCCGGAGACGATGGCGCCCGCGTGGCCCATCGTCTTGCCCTCGGGGGCGGTGAAGCCCGCGACGTAGCCGACGACCGGCTTGGTCACGTTCTCCTTGATGTAGGCCGCGGCCCGCTCCTCGGCGTCGCCGCCGATCTCGCCGATCATGACGATGGCCTTGGTCTCGGGGTCCGCCTCGAACGCCTCGAGGGCGTCGATGTGCGTGGTCCCGATGATCGGGTCCCCGCCGATGCCGATCGCGGTGGAGAAGCCGAACTCCTTGAGCTCGAACATCATCTGGTAGGTCAGCGTGCCGGACTTCGAGACCAGGCCGATCGGGCCCGCGCCCGCGATGTCCGCCGGGATGATGCCGGCGTTGGACTTGCCGGGGCTGATGACGCCCGGGCAGTTCGGGCCGATGATCCGGGTCTTGTTGCCCTTGGCCACGGCGTGCGCCCAGAAGTAGGCGGAGTCGTGGACCGGGATGCCCTCGGTGATGACGACGGCCAGCGGGATCTCCGCGTCGATCGCCTCGATGACGGCGTCCTTGGCGAACTTCGGCGGCACGAAGACGACGCTGACGTCCGCGCCGGTCTCCTTGATGGCCTCCTCGACGGTGCCGAAGACCGTGAGGTCCTTGCCGCCGATGGTGACCGTGGTGCCGGCCTTGCGCGCGTTCACGCCGCCGACGATGTTCGTGCCCGCCGCCAGCATCTTGGTGGCGTGCTTGGTGCCCTCGCCGCCGGTGATGCCCTGGACGATGACCTTGCTGTTCTCGTTGAGGAAGATCGACATATCAGGCTCCAGCCGCGGCGAGCTCGGCAGCCTTGTCGGCCGCGTTGTCCATCGTGTCCACCTGGGTGACCAGGGGGTGGTTCGCGTCGTCGAGGATCTTGCGGCCCTCGAGGACGTTGTTGCCGTCGAGGCGGACGACGAGCGGCTTGGTGGCTGCGTCACCCAGGATCTTCAGGGCCTCGACGATGCCGTTCGCCACGGCGTCGCAGGCGGTGATCCCGCCGAAGACGTTGACGAACACGCTCTTGACGTCCGGGTCGCCCAGGATGACGTCCAGGCCGTCCGCCATCACCTGCGCGGACGCGCCGCCGCCGATGTCCAGGAAGTTCGCCGGCTTCACGCCGCCGTGGGACTCCCCGGCGTACGCGACGACGTCCAGGGTGCTCATGACGAGGCCCGCACCGTTGCCGATGATGCCGACCTGGCCGTCGTCGAGCTTGACGTAGTTGAGGTTCTTGGCCTTGGCCTTCGCCTCGAGCGGGTTCTCGGTGCGCTCGTCGACGAGCTCGGCGTGGGCCGGGTGCCGGAAGCCGGCGTTCTCGTCCAGGGTGACCTTGCCGTCGAGGGCGAGGACCTTGTCCTGCGGGTCCCGCACCAGCGGGTTGACCTCGACGAGCGTCGCGTCCTCGGCGACGAAGGTCTCCCACAGCTTGACGATGACGTCCGCGGCCTGGTCCGCGACCGCGGCCGGGATCTTGCCCTCGGCGACGATCTCGGCGGCCTTGGCCTTGTCCACACCGGCGATCGGGTCGATGGCGATGCGGGCCAGGGCGTCCGGGCGCTCGACGGCCAGCTGCTCGATCTCCATGCCGCCCTCGGCCGAGCACATGGCCAGGAAGGTGCGGTTCGACCGGTCCAGCAGGAACGAGAAGTAGTACTCCTCGGCGATGTCGCTCGCCGTGGTGACCAGCACCTGGTGCACGGTGTGGCCCTTGATGTCCAGGCCGAGGATG
>JAOZVV010000028.1 GCA_025869365.1 Pseudonocardia sp. | reverse complement strand
ACCCGCGAGGTGCACGACGCCCTCAAGCGCCGCTGCCTCTACCTCTGGCTGGACCACCCGGACATCGCCCGGGAGATCGAGATCCTCAAGAGCCGGCTGCCGGGAGTGCCGGAGCGCCTGGCCGCGCAGATCGCCACCACCGCGCACACCCTGCGCCAGGCGGACCTGATCAAGCCTCCGGGCGTGGCGGAGTCCCTGGACTGGGCCCGTGCGCTGATGCTGCTCGGGGCCCGGCACCTGGACGTCGAGAGCGCGGCGCGCACGCTGGGCGCGGTGCTGAAGTACCGCGAGGACGCGGACCGCGTCCGCAACCAGCTCGACGCGCTGCTGGCGTCCTGAGCCATGCAGTACCCCGGCGCGGTGGCCCCCGACGAGAAGTGGGCCGACCCGACCCCCGGACTCGTCGGCTTCACCGAGGTGCTGCGGGCGGCGGGCGTCCCCGTCACGACGGACCGGGTCGCCGCGTTCTTCGAGGCGCTGGACACCCTGGACGCCACCAGCCGCATGCAGAGCTACTGGGCCGGGCGGCTCACGCTGTGCTCGGACCCGGACGACGTGCGGCGCTACGACCTCGCCTTCGACGCCTGGTTCGACCCGCCGCCGGGTGGCCGTACCTCGGTGAAGGACGACCGGCCGCCGCCCCCGCCGAGGCTCGCCTCGCTCATGCCGTCCTCGGACCGGTCGGGCGAGGCCGGCGAGGACGAGGAGGGCCCGGTCATCCGGGCCACCGCCACCGGGGACGAGGTACTGCGCAGCAGGGACATCGCCGAGCTCACCGCACCCGAGCGCGAGCACCTGCGCCGCATGCTGGCCCTCCTGCGCCCGGCCCCGCCCACCCGCCCGTCGCGTCGCCGGCGGCCGAACCGGCACGGCGCGCCGGACCCGGGCCGCACCCTGCGCTCCGCGCTGCGCAACCAGGGCGAGATCCGGGAGCTGCGCCGCCGGCGCAACTCCCCGCGACCCCGCAAGGTCGTCCTGCTCATCGACGTGTCCGGATCCATGGAGCCGTACGCGGACGCGCTGATGCGCTTCGCCCACGTCGTCGTGCGGCGGGCGCCGCGCACCACCGAGGCGTTCACCCTCGGCACCCGGCTGACCCGGATCACCCGGGAGCTGCGCCAGCGTGACGCCGAACGGGCGCTGACCCAGGCGGGCAAGGCCATCCCGGACTGGTCCGGCGGCACCCGCCTCGGCGAGGTGATCCAGGCGTTCGTGGACCGCTGGGGACAGCGCGGGGCGGCCCGGCGCGCCGTCGTCGTGATCTTCTCCGACGGCTGGGAACGCGGTGAGCCGGACCTGCTCGGCCAGCAGCTGGCCCGGCTCTCCCGGCTCGCCCACAAGATCGTGTGGGTCAACCCGCACGCGGGGAAGGACGGCTACGCCCCGGTGCAGGGGGGAATAGTTGCGGTTCTCCCCTACTTGGACGAATTGTTGGCCGGGCACAGCCTGGACACGTTGCAGGAACTGCTCAGGGTGGTGCGGGATGCGTGATGTGGTGGACCAGCTCGAGGGCTGGTGGAAGAACGGCCAGACGGCGGCGCTCGCGACGGTCGTCGCGACGTTCCGGTCGGCGCCGCGACAGCCGGGCGCATCGATGCTCGTCGGGCCCGGTGGCGAGGCGGTCGGCAGCGTGTCCGGCGGCTGCGTCGAGGGCGCGGTCTACGAGCTCGGCCAGGAGGTCCTGACGGACGAGCGGCCGGTCCTGCAGCGCTACGGCGTCTCCGACGACGACGCGTTCGCCGTGGGCCTGACCTGCGGCGGGATCCTGGACGTCTTCGTCGAGAAGGTCTCTCCCGAGACCTACCCCGAGTTCGGCGCCGTGGTCGAGGCGATCCGCAGCGAGCAGCCCGTCGCGGTCGCGACCGTCGTCGCCGGGCCGGCCGAGCGCCTGGGCAAGCGCCTCGTCGTCTGGCCGGACCGGGTGGAGGGCACCACGGGATCCGCGCGGCTCGACGGCGCCGCCGGGGACGACGCACGCGGTCTGCTCGACGCCGGCCGGAACGCGATGCTGACCTACGGCGTGGACGGGCAGCGCCGCGGCGAGGGCCTCTCGGTGTTCGTCGAGTCGTTCGCCCCGCCGCCCCGCATGATCGTCTTCGGCGCGATCGACTTCGCCGCCGCCTGCGCCAAGATGGGCAGCTTCCTCGGCTACCGCGTGACGGTCTGCGACGCCCGCCCGGTGTTCGCCACGGCCAGCCGCTTCCCGGGGGCCAACGAGGTCGTCGTCGAGTGGCCGCACCGCTACCTGGCCGCCGAGGCCGAGGCCGGTCGCATCGACCGTCGCACCGTGCTCTGCGTGCTCACCCACGACCCGAAGTTCGACGTCCCGCTGCTCGAGGTGGCCCTGCGGCTGCCCGAGGTCGGGTACATCGGCGCGATGGGGTCGCGACGCACCCACGAGGACCGGCTGGAGCGGCTCAAGGAGATCGGCATCACGGACGCCGAGATCGCCCGGATGTCCAGCCCGATCGGCCTGGACCTCGGCGCCCGCACGCCGGAGGAGACCGCGGTGTCCATCGCCGCGGAGATGATCGCGCAGCACTGGGGTGGCGGGGGCGCCCGCCTCGCCGAGCGCGAGGGCCCCATCCACGCCTGACGGCGCGGTCACGCCGCGCACACCTCACCTTTCGGAGAGTCCCGGGACCGTCCTCCCGGGTGGTCCGCGACACGGCACCACCCGGCTACCGTCGACCCACGTCGACGGGAGGTCAGCGCATGTCGTACCGCCGTGCCCGGGGCCTCTCCGGATCCGCGGGCACCGGCCGCCGGTGACCGATCCGGCGAGAATCCGCACGTCCGGCGCCCGCCACGCCCCGGACGGCGTCCGCGCCAGGGGGCAGGTCCCGCTCCGCGGCGGTAGCCTTCGCCCTGCGGTCCGGACGCCGGCGCACGTCCCGGCACGACCGGGTCGCGCCGGCGATGTGGTGCAGGAGGGCAGCGTGGTCCTCGTCGACGACGCGGGTACGACCGAGGGCGGAACCCGGCCGGAGCGGCCGCACCCGCCGGCCGAGCTGCCCCGGATCTCCAAGTTCCATGCCCCCGAGATCGTCTTCGGCCCGAACTCGCTGCGGGAGGCCGCCCACGCGGCGATCCGCCTCGGCGCGCGGCGCCCGTTCGTCGTCACGGACCCGGGGCTGTTCGAGTCCGGCTGGCCCGCCGAGCTGCTCGCCCACCTCACGGACGCCGGGCTGGGGCCGCGGCTGTGGTGCGACGTGACGCCCAACCCCAAGGACCACGAGATCGAGCACGGCTACCACGAGTACGTGGCGTCGGGGTGCGACGTGGTGCTCGGCATCGGCGGCGGTTCGGTCATCGACGCGGCGAAGGGCGTCGCGCTGCTCGCCTCGAACGGCGGCCGGATCCTGGACTACGAGGGCATCGACCGGATCGCCAACCCGATCCCGCCCATGATCATGATGCCGTCGACCTCGGGGACCGGCGCGGACGTCTCGCAGTTCTGCATCGTCACCGACACCGAGCGGCACACCAAGATCACGATCATGGGCCGCGCCCTGGTCCCGGACGTCTCGATCATCGACCCGCGGCTGCTGACCACCATGCCGGAGTGGCTCAACGCCGCGACGGGGCTGGACGCGCTCACCCACGGCATCGAGGCGTTCGTCTCACTCGCGCACGGTCCCCTCACCGATCACCATGCGCTGCAGGCGGTCTCGCTCGTCACCGCGCACCTCCCGGCGACCATGCTGCATCCGGACGACGCGGTGTCCCGCTCGTTCATGGCGCAGGCGGCGCTCGAGGCCGGGCTGGCCTTCACCAACGCGATCCTCGGCGCGACGCACGCGATGAGCCACCAGGTCGGCGGCATGCTGGACCTGCCGCACGGGGTGATCAACGGGATCCTGCTGCCGCACGTCATCCGGTTCAACGGCGCGGAGGGCGCCGAGCGCTTCCGGCCCGTCGCGCAGGCGATGGGGCTGCCCGTGACCGGTGCCCCCGCGGACGAGGCCGTGGACATGGTGGCCGCGGAGATCCGCAAGCTCGGGGACGAGGTGGGCGTCCCGTCCGGGTTGGGCGCCATCGGCGTCACCCAGGAGGACATCCCGCACCTCGCCGTGCTCACCCTCGGGGACGCGTGCCTCACGACGAACCCCCGCCCGGCGTCGATCGACCAGATCGAGCGTCTCTTCCGGGAAGCCCTGTGAGCTCGTGACGTCCGCGCAGTGGCCTCCCCGCCGGACCGCGTCGCGTCCCCACCAGCCGTGGCCCGGACCGGACCTCGACGCCCTCACCGGGCTGCGCTCGGGGAAGCCGTCGTTCTATCCCGAGTACCGGGTGTCCGCGGTCCGTCTGCGCCGGGTGATCCTCGCCCTGGAACGGATCTCCGCGGCGCTCGTGCGGACCATGGAGGGCTCGGAGGCGCTCGTCCGGGCTGTGGTCGAGGCGGCCGCGGATCACCTCTCCGCGGACTGGGTGGTGTTCGCGCTGGTCGACGGCCGGTTGAAGGACGCGCGGCCGCGGCATCTCGTGCTCGGCCCGGACGGCGTCGAGTGGACCCGGCTGGACCTGGTGCCGGCGAACGTGCGGGCCCACGTCGAGGCGGTCCGGACCGGGTGCGAGGACGACCCGGCCGAGCACGACCCGACGCACGCGCGACGCCACCTGCACGTGCCCGTCCGCCTCGACGGCCACACCGTCGGCGGGTTCGTCGCCTGGACCCCGTCGGACCGCGAGGTCGACGACACGGACCACTCGGTCATGCGGATCCTGGCCGGTCAGACGGCAGCGGCGCTGCAGAACTGCGCCCTGCTCGAACGGTCCGAGCGGCTCTACGCCCGGACCGCCCGGCAGGCCGCGGACCTCAGGGCGCGCAACGACGAGCTGCAGGAGACCCAGGCCGAGCTGGGCGCGGCCCGGCAGCGCGAGGTGCTCGACAGCGAACGGCACCGGATCGCGCGGGAGCTCCACGACAGCGTCACGCAGTACGCGCTGTCCGCGGGGATGCACATCGAGCTGTGCCGCAGCGAGATCACCGATCCGCGGCTGCGCGGACACCTCGACACCGCGAAGAGCCTCACCCGCAGCGCCGTCGAGCAGCTCCGCTCCGCCATCTACGCGCTCAACCACAGCGAGAGCCGGGACAAGGACCTCCCCGCGATGCTGCGGCAGCTCTCGACCGTCCACATGCCCGACGAGCTGCGGGTCGAGGTGAGGATCGGCGGCGATCCGGTGCCACTGCCGGCCGAGGCGGAGCAGTCGCTGTTCCGGATCGCGGGTGAGGCGCTGTTCAACACCGCGATGCACGCGGACGCGTCGCGGGCGGTGATCCGGCTGGCCTACCGCGCGGACCGGGTCCGGCTCACGGTGTCCGACGACGGCCGGGGCAGCCCCGAGGACGTTCGGCGCAGCCTGAAGGCCTCCGCGCTCTCCGGCCCGTCGGGCGAGCATCGCGGGCTGGGCAACATGCAGACCAGAGCGGTCGAGATGGGCGGGACGGTCACGTTCCGCCGGGCGCGGATGGGGGGACTCCAGGTGCAGGCGGACATCCCGGTCGCCGGAGCGAAGGTCGTGGACCCATGAACCGGATGGACACTGTGAACAGGACGAACCCGCCGCCGCTGCGGCCCCACGGGACGAGCCGGGCGCGGCCGATGCCGGTCCGGATCGTGCTGGTCGACGACCACTCGATCATGCGTCAGGGCCTGCGGGCCGTGCTGGAGCGCGAGGACGACCTGCGCGTCGTCGGTGAGGCGGGGACGCCCACGGACGCCGTCGCCGCCGTCGCCGCGACCCGGCCGCACGTCGTCCTGCTGGACCTCAAGCTCACGTCGGGCCCGCAGACCGACGGACTCGACGTCTGCCGCACGCTCTGCGCGGCCCACCCGGGGATCGGGGTCCTGGTGCTGACGACGTTCGCCGAGGACCGGCTCGTCGTGGAGTCCGTGCAGGCGGGGGCGCGCGGGTACGTGGTGAAGGACGTCGACACGACCGAGCTCGTGCGGGCGATCCGTGCGGTGTCCCGGGGGGAGAGCGCGTTCGACGCCCGCAGCGCGTCGGCGATGGTCCGCTCGCTCTCCGGCGGGGTGCCGGACCGGGAGCGGCTGACCGAGCGGGAGCTGGACGTGCTGCGGCTGCTCGCCCGGGGGCTGTCCAACCGCGCCATCGGCGCGGAGCTGTTCATCTCCGAGACGACCGTCAAGTTCCACGTGGGGAACCTCATGCGGAAGCTGATGGTGTCCCGCCGGGCGGAAGCCGTGTACGCGGCGACCAAACTCGGCCTCCTGTGAGGCGGGACCGGATCAGACGACGGTGACCCGCCGGGTGATCTGCTGGACCGGCCGGCCCTCACCGCCGGACGGGTCGTCCTCCAGCACCGTGATGTCGTAGGTCCCCGGCGGCAGCGGGACCGAGAAGCGGAACGGGCTGAACCGCATGCCTTCCTCGGACGTCGTCGCCCCGGAGCGGACCACGTCGCCGTCCCTGCCCCGCACCTCCCAGAGCACCGTGGCCTCGAAGGCCGCGGCCTCACCCTTCACCGTGACGGGGCTCGACACCGTGGCGCCCTCCGCCGGGTCGTCGATCTGGACCAGCAGGCGCGTCGCGTACGGGTCCGCGCGCGGGATCGGCCGCGAGACGTCCTGCCCCCACAGCGTGTCCACCGGCTCGCCGTCGACCAGCAGCCGGACGGGATCCGTGGTCCCCGCCGCGCCCTGGACGGTGTAGACGAGCTGCTGGAGCGTGAGCGCGGCCCGCTCGGGCGGGACCTCTCCCGGGACGGCGAGATCGACGGTGACGAGCGCGCTGTCCCGGGCGACCGGGCTGCGCAGCGTGGTGCCCGCCGGCCAGCCCGTCCGCAGGTCGGGCGCCCGGGGCGGCTCGCCGAGGAGCTCCGCGACGGCCCCGCTGACCGGATCCGCCGTCCACACCGCGTGGAACTCGCGCACGAGCCGCGCCTGCTCGCCCTCACCGAGCACGTAGTAGACGGGCAGGGCGCGCTGCTGCTGCACCCCCGGCGCGACGGACGTCGGCGCGGGAGTGTCCCGGATGCCGCGGTCCCCCGCCCCGCTGGTCCCCGTGCACCCGCCGACCAGCGCCGCGGCGAGCAGGCCTGCCGCCAGCACTCCCAGGCGCCCGAACCGTCGTCGCATCCGTCCCCCGTTCACCGCGGTACCCGACCGGGAGCCTCGCGTCCGCGACCGGCGGTGAGGGGATGGCGCGCCGCTCCCGTGCCGGACGCGACCCCGTCGAGTGACACGGACCGCACGATACCGGGACGATACGGTCATCCTCGTGACGGAACGGGCACGGCGCACCACTCTGCGGCAGTACTGCAGGACGATCGTCGATCACCGGGCGTTCCAGCCCACGATGCTCGCGGTGATCGTGCTCAACGCGATCACCCTCGGCCTGGAGACGTCACCGGTGATCGTCGGGGCCGTCGGGGCCGAGCTGAGCGTGATCGACCGGACGTTCCTCGTCGTGTTCGTGCTGGACATCCTGCTGCGCCTCGTCGCGTACGGCCGCGGCTTCTGGCGGGACCCCTGGAACGTGTTCGACTTCGTGATCGTCGCGATCGCCCTGCTGCCGACGACCGGGCCGTTCGGCGTGCTGCGCGCGCTGCGGGTGCTGCGCGTCCTGCGGCTGATCTCCGTCGTCCCGAGCATGCGCCGGGTGGTGGCCGGGCTGCTCGGCGCGATCCCGGGGATGGCGTCGATCGCCGCGCTGCTCGGGCTGATCCTCTACGTGGCCGCGGTGATGGCGACCAAGCTGTTCGGCACGGTCGCCCCGGAGTCCTTCGGCAACCTGGGCACGACACTGTTCACCCTGTTCCAGACCATGACCGGCGAGGGCTGGCCGGACATCGCGGCCGAGGTGATGGAGCAGGTCCCGCTGGCCTGGATCTTCTTCGTCGTCTACATCATGGTGTCGTCGTTCATGGTGCTCAACCTGTTCATCGCGGTGGTCGTGAGCGCGATGGAGAGCGAGTTCCGGGCGGAGGAGGCCGAGCACGCGGCCGAGGAGCAGATCGTCAACCGGGAGATCCTCGACGAGGTGCGGGCGCTGCGCGCGGAACTCGCCGAGCTGCGGGACGGGCGAACGAGCGTCCGGTAGGGAAGGGTGACCGTATGCCGCTGTTCTCGTTCGAGGGTGTCTCCCCGACGGTCCATCCCGACGCCTTCATCGCCCCCACCGCCACGCTCGTCGGAGACGTGCACGTCGAGGCGCACGCCTCCGTCTGGTACAACGCCGTGCTCCGGGCGGACTTCGGGCCGATCTACATCCGGGAGGGCGCCAACGTGCAGGACGGGTGTGTCCTGCACGGCGGGAACGACCCCGCCACGGAGATCGGGCGGGGCGCCACGATCGGGCACCTCTGTGTGGTGCACGGGTCCGTGATCGGCGAGGAGTCCCTGGTCGGGAACGGGTCGACCATCCAGGACGGCGCCCGGATCGGCGCCCGCTGCCTGATCGGTGCGGGTGCGACCGTGCCCCCGAACCGGATGATTCCCGACGGGACGCTCGTGCTCGGCGGGGTCGCGCAGGACAAGGGCCCGCTCACACCCTCCGCCGAGCGCTGGGTGCGGACGAACCCGGAGATCTACCGGGACCTCGCCCGCCGCCACGCGGCCACGATCCAGCCCGTCGCCCCGCTCCTGCCCTGAGCCCTCCTTGCTCTGGCCCCTCCTTGCTCTGGCCCCTCCTTGCCCTGCCCCGCGAGTCAGTCGGTGGCCGGGGAGGAGGCCTGGGCCCAGTAGCGGCGGGGGATCCGGCCCGCGTGCCGGGCGGCGTGGCCCGCCTCCACGGCGAGGCGCATCGCGGTGGCCATCAGCTCGGGGTCCTCGGCGCGGGTGACCGCCGTCGCGAGCAGGACTGCGTCGCAGCCCAGCTCCATCGCCTGCGCGGCCTCGGACGCGGTGCCGATCCCGGCGTCCAGCACCACCGGCACCCCGGCCGCGGCCACGATCATCTCGATGTTGTGCGGGTTCCGGATGCCCAGCCCGGTGCCGATCGGCGACCCCAGCGGCATGACGGCCGCGCAGCCCACGTTCTCCAGCTTGCGGGCCAGCACCGGGTCGTCGTTCGTGTAGGGCAGCACGGTGAACCCGTCGTCGACGAGCTGCTCGGCGGCGTCGAGGAGCTCGATCGGGTCCGGCAGGAGGGTCCGCTCGTCCGCGACGACCTCGAGCTTCACCAGGCTCGTCTCCAGCGCCTCCCGCGCCAGCCGCGCGGTGAGCACCGCCTCGGCGGCGGTCCGGCAGCCCGCGGTGTTCGGCAGGATCTCGATCCCGAGCCGGCGCAGCAGGTCCAGCACCCCGGTGCCGGTCGCGGCGTCGATCCGGCGCATCGCGACCGTCGTCAACGCCGTCCCGGACGCGACGAGCGCCCGCTCCAGGATCTCCAGGTTCGCGGCGCCGCCGGTCCCCATGATCAGCCGTGAGTCGATCTTCCGTCCGGCGATGACGAGCGAGTCCATCCCTACCCTCCCTGAACAGCGGTCAGTACCTCGACCCGGGCGCCCTCGGCCAGCGTCGTGCCGGCCCACGACCCGCGCGGGACGACCGCGTCGTCGACGGCCACGGCCACGCCCTTCTCCGGCGCACCCAGGGCCGCCAGCGCGTCGACGACGGTCGCCCCGCCGCCGAGCGCGTGCCGCTCCCCGTTGATCCAGACATCCATCCCGGTCACCTCCTGATTCCCGCGAACCGCCCCGGGTCCGCGGCCTCGACGACCGCGGGCACCGGATCGCCCCGCAGCGACGCGACGACGGCCGCCGCGGTGATCGGTGCGAGCAGGATCCCGTTGCGGCTGTGCCCGGTCGCGACCAGCAGTCCGGGTTCCAGGACGCCGATCAGCGGCACGTTGTCCGGGCTCCCGGGCCGCAGGCCCGCCGCGGCCTCGACCAGCGCGTACTCGGCGATCCCGGGGACGATCCGCTCGGCGTCGCGGAGCAGGTCCCGCACGCCTCCGGCCGTCGGTTCGGTGTCGAAGCCGTTCTCGCTCTGCGTCGCGCCCACCACCAGGCCGTTCTCCCGCGGCACCAGGTACACCGGCCGCCCGTCGACGAGTGCCCGGACCGTCCGCGTCGGCATCGGGAAGGCACCCGCGCGATGCCCCAGCCGCAGGATCTCGCCCTTCACCGGGCGCACCACGCCGGCCAGCGCGGGATGGAGCCCCGACGAGTGGGCACCCGCCGAGACCAGCACGACGTCCGCCTGGACCGGCGGCCCCTCGACGCACTCGACCCGCGGCTCGGGCCCCCCGCCGACGACCCGCGCGGCACGCCTGTCCACGACCACCCCGGCCTGCTGTGCGGCGCTCCGGAGGGCCGCGAGCAGCGCACGGTTGTCCACCGACAGGTCGTCCGGGACCGAGAGCCCGCCGCGGACGTCCGGGCCGAGGGCCGGTTCGAGGCGCCGCAGCTCCCGGCCGGAGAGCCGCTCGACGGGCCGGCCGAGCCGGCCGAGGTGCGCGGCGAGGGTGTCCAGCTCGGCGCGGTCCCCGGGGCCCGTCGCGGCGACCACGGTGCCTTCCGTGCGCAGGCCCGCCGGACGGCCGGCGGCCCGGGCGAGGTCGGCCGCCCAGGCCGGCCAGAGCGCGACGGACGCCAGCCCGAGCTCGAGCAGCGGCTCCTCGCCCGGCCACGCCTCGGTGACCGGCGCGAGCATGCCGCCCGCCACCCAGGACGCGCCGGACGCGGGCGCGGCATCCACGAGCGTGACCCGCCAGCCCGCACGGGCGGCCGCCCACGCGCAGCTCAGCCCGATGACGCCGCCACCGACGACGGCCAGCCGCTCACTCATGATCACTCCACCTCGCTCCCTGCGCCGGCATGATCCGGATCAGGTTCGACGGTCGGGACCGCGACAGTCCCCTCTCAGCCCGCTACGCGTGCGGACTCCCGTGCGTCACCTCTCGGTCGTCACCCTACGCCGTAGGGTCGCAGCCGTGCCTCGACTCGACGCCTCCACCCTCCGTACCCGCCTGGCCGACGCCCGCCTCTACCTCTGCACGGGTGCGCGGCGCGAGCAGGGCGACCTGGCCGAGTTCGCCGACGCCGCCCTCGCCGGGGGCGTCGACGTCATCCAGCTCCGGGACAAGGGGGCGGAACCCCTCGAGGCGAGGCAGGAGCTCGAGGCGCTGGAGATCCTCGCCGACGCCTGTGCGCGGCACGACACGCTCCTCGCCGTCAACGACCGCGCGGACGTCGCCCTCGCCGCCGGCGCGGACATCCTGCATCTCGGCCAGGACGACCTGCCCGTCGACTGGGCCCGCCGGGTCGTCGGCGACGACGTCGTCATCGGCCGCTCCTCGCACAGCCCGGACGAGACGCTGCGCGCGGCCGACGAGCCCGGGATCGGCTACTTCTGCGTCGGCCCCTGCTGGCCGACGCCGACGAAGCCCGGCCGCCCCGCGCCCGGCCTGGACCTGGTCCGCACCGTGGTGGGCCGCGCCCCGCAGCGCCCGTGGTTCGCGATCGGCGGGATCGACCACGAACGCCTCGACGAGGTCCTGGCCACCGGCGCGACCCGGATCGTCGTCGTCCGCGCGATCACCGAGGCCGAGGACCCCAAGGCCGCCGCCGAGGCCTTCGCCACCCGGCTCCGGCGAGTCAGCCCCGGAGCAGGTTCCGCTTGATCTTGCCGCTCTCCGTGCGCGGCAGCTCGTCGACGAAGTCCACGATCCGCGGGTAGGCGTGGCGGCCGATCCGCTCCCGGACCTCGGCCTGCAGGTGCGCGACGAGCGCCTCGCGGTCCGCGTCCGGATCCGCCACCAGGACGGCCCGCACGACCGTCCCGCGGGCCGGGTCCGGCGCGCCCACCACGGCCGCGTCGAGCACCGACGGGTGGGCGAGCAGCACGCTCTCCACCTCGGTCGGCCCGACGTTGTAGCCCGAGGTGATGATCAGGTCGTCGCCGCGGCCGACGAACCAGTAGCGCCCCTCGGCGTCCCGGCGGGCCACGTCCCCGGTCAGGAACCACTCGCCCCGCCAGCGCGCCGCCCACAGCTCAGGGGCGTTCCAGTAGGTGACCGAGCCCTGGTGGCGCGGGCGGCGGAGCGCGATGATCCCCTGCGCCTCCCCCTCCAGCGGGGTCTCACCCGAGTCCTCCGGCAGCAGTGCCACGTCGAAGCCCGGGACCACGCTGCTCAGCGCCCCGGGCACGATCTCCGGGCCGCCCTCCAGGTTCGCGAGCACCATCCCGCCCTCGGTCTGCCCGTAGCCGTCCCGGATCTCGCCGTCGCAGAGCTTCTGCCACGCCCGGCCGAGCGGCGCGTCCAGGGGCTCTCCCGCGCACGTCGCCCCGCGGACGGACGGCGGCATCCCCTCCCCCGCGGCCGCGACGGCCACCAGCCGGCGCAGCGCGCTGGGCGCGGCCCCGATGTAGGTGACGCCCTCCTCGGCGAAGGTCCGCAGCCAGACCTCGGGATCGAACCCGCCGGTGTGCACCACGAGCCGGTGTCCGGTGGCGAGCACGGAGAAGCCGATCGTGTAGAGCCCGTAGGACCAGCCCGGGTCCGCCCCGCAGAACATCACGTCGTCCGGTCGAAGGGCGAAGCAGTGCTCGGCGAAGGAGCGGTTGCACAGCGGGAGCGAGTGCGGCATCAGGCAGCCCTTCGGCGGGCCGGTCGTGCCGCTGGTGAACATCAGCGTGGCGCCCTCGTCGACCGCGGTGTGGACGGTCTCGAAGGCCGCCGACGCCCCCGCGAGGGCGTCGCGGAGGTCGGCGTCGCCGGGCTCGCCGGGGCCGACGCACCAGACGGCGGGCGGCTCGTCCAGCAACGCCAGCGCGGGTCCGAGCTGGTCCCGGTGCTCCGCGTCGACGACGACGACCGCCGGGGTGGCGGTGCGCATCCGGTGGGCGAGCGCCTCCGAGCCGAGCCCCACGAACATCGGCATGTGCACGAGCCCGGACCGCCAGGCCGCCAGCGCCGCCACGTAGGTCTCCGGGCGCTTGGACAGCAGCGCGGCCACCCGGTCCCCCCGGCGCAGGCCGGCCGCCCGGTAGGCCGCCGCCAGCCTGCGCGAGTCGTCGCGCAGCCGTGCGTAGGTCCACTCGTCCCGGCCGCCGTCCGGGGTGCGGAAGGTCAGCGCGAGCCGCGTGGGATCGTCCGCCCAGCGGTCACAGACCTCGTGGGCGGTGTTGAACCAGTCCGAGACCGCGACGCCCGTCGCGGCCTCGGTCCTCGCCTCCACCCCGGCCCAGTAGTCCGCGGAGCTCAGCGTCCGCTCGCGCAGCAGGGTCTGCTGGTCGGGCTCGGTCCGGACGACGTCGTCCATCGGCACCTCCGTGGGTCCCGCCCACGGTAGGCACGATCATGCATCCGCATCAACGGGTCAGTTCGACGAGTCCTGCCCGCCCGAGCTGCCGCCGCCGGAGTTGGTCCCCCCGGAACCGGCCCCCCCGGAACCGGACGACCCGGAACCGGACGACCCGTCCGAGCGGGTGTCGCCGAGCTGCGGGACCTGCACCTGCACGGACACGCTGGGCGCGGTGCTCGCGCTCGGGTTCGTGCTCGGCCGGCCGTCCTGCGGGCCGCGGCCCGGGTCGCTGCCGTTCTCCGCGCTCGGCGTGGCCGAGGACGTCGTGCTGGGCGTGCTGGAACCGGACGTGTCCGTGCTCCCGGTCCGCCGCTCGTCCTCGGTCGAGGTGGTGTCCGGCGACGAACCCGTCCCGCTGACGACCCGGCTCACCGACGTCCCGCTCGTCCCGGACAGGGACGAGCCCTTCAGGGCCTCGATGCCGGTGACCGCGGCCATCGCCACGACGAACGCGACGACCGTGCCCGCGATCGGCACCCAGATCCGCTTGCGAACCCGGAAACCCGGCTTCTCCGGACCGGGCTCGGGTGCCTGCTGGGCAGGCACCAGGCGGGTGGTGCCGTTCGGGTCCGTGACCTTGCGCTGCAGCGGGACGGTCGCCAGGGGATCGACCTTCTCCGACGTCGTCGGCGCCACCGTGGTGGGCGTGTCGCTGCTGCCGCGCAGCACGACCGACGCCCCGCTGGGGAGCTTGACCTTCTGCAGCACCGTCTCCTTGGTGCGGTCCAGCGAGCGCTGGTACACCGCCGTGACGACGGTGCTGACGACCGACCCGAGCGCGGCTCCCGTCACGGTGCCGGTGGCGCCGAAGAACGACCCCATGACGGCCGTGGTGGCCGCCGCCCCGGCACCGGCGAGCACCTTGTTCACGGTGAGGCTCGGCGCGGACGTCGTCGTGGTGGTGGTCTCGACGGAGGCGGCGGGCGAGGTGGTGCTGGTGCCGTTCGGGGTGGCGGTCGTGGCCGCCGGCGCGGTGACCCGTGTCGGCGCACCGCTGCTCGACCCCGTCATCCGGGTCCGCCTGTCCTCCGGCCGCACCTGCCGCGGGATCCCCGGCCGCGCGGGCTGCCCCGGCCCCGGACGCCCCTGTGGGACGCCTCCGGTCTGCGCGCCGGATCGGGGTGAGACCGGGCGGGGTGAGCCGGGACGGGGTGCGACGGGGCGGGAACGGTCGTCTGCGGCGTGCCGGTCCGGACGCGGCTGCGGCTGGTGAGGCATGACTCCTGTTCACGATCAGGTCGGTGCGGCGGGTCTCCACTCCGATGAACGTGCTCGATCATGAGAACGCACCAGATGATCACGGAAAGTGAGGACATTCACTCGCAGGGGAACACCGAGGACTGGAACGACCCGAGGCTAGGGCACCCGGGGATGCCGGATCCCGGGATGGCCGTCCGGCAGGGCCGAACGGAGCATCGGCCAGGACAGGAAGACGCAGAGCGCCACCAGCGCCGGGCTCAGGACCGCCCGCGCGGCCCCCAGCCCCAGCACCAGGTCCGCCTGGTAGAGCGGGAGGAACACCGCCACCCGCACGACGTACTGCCCCACCCACACCCAACTGGCGCGCTGGTAGCCGCGCGTCAGGTCCGGGTCCCGGCGCCACCGGGTCTTCTGGCCCAGCAGCGTGCCGACGACCAGTCCGAGCAGCGGCCACCGCACGACGATCGAGATGGTCCAGGCCAGCGCGGACGCCGCGTTCGTCGCGATCTGGACCAGGAAGAAGTCCGCGGCGCGGCCCGTGTACATCGCGATGAGCGCCGCGACGGCCACCCCGAGCAGGCCGAACAGCACCGCGCGCGGCCGCCGTCCCTGCGCCAGCCGCACGATCGCGACGGCGAGGCCCGCGGCGATCGCCGCGCCGCCCCCGACGGCCACGGCGGAGGGCCACCCGACCGCGTCCGCGAGCACCCAGGCGAGGACGAACACGACGACCGGGACCGTCGCGTCGATCGCCCCGCCGCGCCCGCCCAGGATCGCGCGGAGTGAGTCCGGCTCGCCCGGAGGCAGAGCCGCGGAGTCCCGTCCGGAGGTGGCCACATAGGCAAGGGTGCCCTATCGAAGGCCGGGGATCATCCCCGGTCCCTGGCGCAAACGGTCGGACATGGGTGATCCTTGACCGATCATCACGCCACCAGCGGTGGGCGCGGAGGGAAACAGACGGTGAAGGGGGCGGCGGATGCGGAAGCTGACGAGCTTCGTCGCAGTCGGCGACAGCTTCACCGAGGGCCTGGACGACCTGTGGGACGACGGGTCCCCACGCGGCTGGGCGGACCGCCTCGCCGAGCGGCTGGCCGCGGGCAGCCCCGACTTCACCTATGCCAACCTCGCGGTCCGCGGCAAGCTGCTGGACCAGGTCGTGGAGGACCAGATCCCGGTCGTCGAGCGGATGAGACCGGACCTGGTCTCGTTCTGCGCCGGCGGCAACGACATCATCGGCTTCCAGTGCGACACGGACGACCTCGCCGCCCGCTTCGACGCCGCCCTGGGCCGGATCGTCGCGACCGGCGCCGAGGTCATCATCTTCACCGGGTTCGACCTCCGCCGGATGCACGCGCTGCTGCGCCGCCTGCGCGGCCGGGTGGCCTGCTTCAACGAGGACATGCGCGCGAGCGCGGACCGCTACGGCTGCAAGGTCGTGGACCTCTGGGGCATGGACGTCCTGGCCGACCCGCGGGCCTGGGCGAGCGACCGGCTCCACCTCACGCCGGAGGCCCACGAGCGCGTCGCCCTGCGGGTGCTCGAGACGCTCGGTGAGCCCGTCACCGCGGACTGGCGCACGCCGTGGCCCGCCGCCGATCCGGCACCGTGGCGGGCCCGTCAGCAGGACGACCTGCGCTGGGTCCGGGACCACGTGATGCCCTACGTCCGGCGGAGGCTGCGCGGCGGGCATCCCGGGGAGGGTGCGCTGCCCAAACGCCCGCACCTCGCCCCGTTCCTGGAACGGTCCGCCCTGATCGAGCGGCCCCGGCTCGTCGACGGCCCGGACCACCTGCTCTGAGCCACCCCGCTCCGCCTGCGGCGAACGGCCCCGCTCCCGGAGATCTCCGGGGGCGGGGCCGTTCGGCGTTCGGCGCGATACCGAGGAGCGTCAGCGGACCGGGGTGAAGTCCCGGGCGCCGATGTACTCGGGGCGCCGCGAGGGCGCGTAGAACGGCTCGACGCACGCGTTCTCGACGCTGTTGAACACCAGGAAGATGTTCGAGCGCGGGTACGGCGTGATGTTGTCCCCCGAGCCGTGCATGCAGTTGGAGTCGAAGAACGTCGCCGAGC
>JAOZVV010000027.1 GCA_025869365.1 Pseudonocardia sp. | reverse complement strand
CGGAGGCACCGGCGGACCCGCCCGCGGATGACCCGGCGCAGAGCCCGGCCGCGACGAACGACCAGGCTGCGACGGACCAGGCTGCGACGGACCAGCCCGCGACCCAGGCTGCGGGCGGAGCGGGCTGATGACCTACGCCCCGCCCCGCGGGAGGAGGGCGGGGGCGGCACGGTCGTCGCCCTCGGCGCGTCGGACCGGCCCGCCCCGGCGCCCGGTCCTGCGGACGGGGCGTGGGCGCAACCGCTTCCGGATCGGCAGGCTGATCCTGGTCGCGCTGCTGCTCGTCTCCGCGGGCAAGCTCGTGCTGATCCAGACCGTGCAGTCCGCCGAGCTGACCGCGAGCTCGGCGAAGCAGAGCACCACCAAGATCACCCTGGCGGCCGAGCGCGGATCGATCCTGGACCGTGCGGGCAACCCGCTGGCGTTCAGCACCGAGGCCGTCGCGCTGGTGACCAACCCGCGGCTGCTCGTGCAGACCAAGGGCGCCGGCGCGGCCGCGTACAAGAACGAGATGGCCCAGGCCGTCGGCCAGGCCACCGGCGCGGACGTCAACGCGCTCGAGGCCGGGCTCGCCCAGAACCGCGGCTACATCGTGCTGGCCCGGCTCGTCGACCCGGGTGTGGCCCGGGACCTGCGCGCACGGTTCCCGGAGATCGCCGAGGAGAAGCGGGAGTCCCGGCAGTACCCCGCGGGCAACCTCGCCGCCAACGTGATCGGCTCGGCGACGTGGGGCGCGGACGCCCGCAAGCTCACCGGCCGGGCCGGACTCGAGTCATCGCAGGACAACCTGCTCTCGGGTACCGACGGCTACCAGATCGTGGACACGGCGTCGGGCAGCAACACCGTCATCCCCGGCAGCACCCGCGCCGAGCAGGCGGCCGTCCCCGGCTCGGACCTGCAGCTCACCCTGGACTCGGACATCCAGTACACCGTGCAGCAGCAGCTGCAGGACTACGTGGCGAAGACGAACGCCAAGGGCGGCTCGGCCGTCGTCCTGGACGCGAAGACCGGGCAGGTCCGCGCGATCGCCAACGGGAAGACCTTCGACCCGGCGAACATCGGCGCCGCGGACCCGGCGACCCTCGGCAACGCCGCGGTCAGCAGCCCGTTCGAGCCCGGCTCGGTCAACAAGATCGTGACGATGGCGGCGGCGCTGGAGAACGGGGTCGCGAAGCCGGACGACGTGCTGGACGTGCCCGGCAGCATCAAGGTCGCGGACCGCGTCGTGCACGACGCCTGGTCGCACGGCGTCGACCACTACACACTGACCGGCGTGCTCGCGAAGTCCTCGAACGTCGGCACGCTGATGACCGCGCAGAAGATCGGCGAGCAGCACTTCGCGGACATGCTGGTCAAGTTCGGCCTCGGCCAGAAGACCGGGGTCGGCCTGCCGGGGGAGAGCGCCGGTTTCGTGCCCCCGCTGTCCACCTGGTCCGGCTCCACGTTCGGCAACCTGCCGATCGGGCAGGGCCTGTCGATGACGGCGCTGCAGATGGCCGGGATGTACCAGGCGGTCGCGAACGACGGGGTGCGCATCCCGCCGCGCATCATCGAGGCCACCATCGGCCCGGACGGCTCGCGCACACCGACACCCCAGCCCGAGGGCGTGCGCGTGGTCTCCCCCCAGACGGCCCAGCAGCTGCGGACGATGCTCATGGCCGTGACCCAGAAGGCCCCGGGCCAGCTGGGCACGGGCTACACCGCGCAGGTCCCGGGCTACCAGGTCGCGGGAAAGACGGGCACGGCGCAGCAGATCGACCCGAACTGCGGCTGCTACTCCTCCTCGACGTACTGGATCACCTTCGCGGGCATGTTCCCGCAGCAGGACCCGCGCTACGTCATCGCGATCATGCTCGACGCGCCGCAGGGCGGGACGAGCGCGGCGCCGCTGTTCCACGACATGGCGAGCTTCATCGCGCAGCGCGACGCCCTGCCGGTGAGCCCGGACCCCACCCCGATCCAGACCCTCGTCGCCCCCTGACCCGGCACCCGTGGCCCCTCGGTGCCGCGCCGGCGCACGGAGGCGGCGCGGGCGGCCCGGGGGACCGGGATCCGGCCGCCGCGGCGACCTGTCTCCGGACCGCCCTTCGGGGTCTTTCGTGCCCTCTGCCGGAACGGGAGGACCAGGAGGGCCGGCGCCGCGGCGGGACGTCTCGCCCCCGCGGTGATCGGCGTTCGACGGGATCTTCGGCACACTCGACCGGCCGGCCGTCGGGGGTGGTCCCGGGCGGTCGATCACCGGTGTCCCCGCGGCGGCCACCGGGCGGCTCCGGACCGGCGGAGCCCCGACCGCGTCGGGGCTCCGCCGGTCACCGGTGCGCCCCGTGCGCCCGGCGGCGACGGGTTCCCCGGACACCGGCGGTGCGCCTCGGGGTGGCCCACCTGTCGCCGGTAACGTTCCGCCTCGTGTCGCCCGCCAGCTCTCCTCCCACGGACACGGTCGGACTGCCACCGCGTCCCGCGCTGGTCCGCCCGGTCGACGTGGTCGCCCTCGCGGCCGCGGTCGGCGCCGAGCCGCACCCCGCGGGCGGACATCCCGCCGTCGTCACCGGTGTGACGCACCGGGCCTCCGACGTCCGCGCGGGCGATCTGTTCGCGGCCCTGCCCGGCGCCCGGGTCCACGGCGCGGACTTCGCCGCGCAGGCGCTCGCCGCGGGCGCCTCGGCCGTCCTGACCGATCCTGCGGGCCTGACCCGCGGCGCCCTCGCGAACGCGGGCCCGGACATCAAGGTCCTGCTCCACCCGCACCCCCGTGCCGTGCTGGGCGCGATCTCGGCGGAGGTCTACGGGGACCCGACGGCCGCGCTGGACGTCCTGGGGGTCACCGGCACCAGCGGGAAGACCACGGTCGCCCACCTGCTCGAGGCCGGGCTGGCCGCGGGCGGGCGCACCACCGGCTTGCTCGGCACGGTCCGGACCCGGATCGGGGACACCAGCCTGCCGAGCGCGTTCACCACGCCGGAGGCGCCGGACCTGCAGGCGCTGTTCGCGGTGATGCGCGAGCACGGCGTCACCGACGTCGCCATGGAGGTGTCGAGCCACGCGCTCGCGATGGGCCGGGTCGCCGGCACGCGCTTCGCCGTCGGCGCCTTCACCAACCTCTCCCAGGACCACCTGGACTTCCACGAGACGATGGAGGCCTACTTCGCCGCCAAGGCCCGCCTCTTCCTCGACGACGAGGTGAAGGCCGAGCGCGGGGTCGTCTGCATCGACGACGAGTGGGGCCGACGGCTGGCCGCCCTCGCGCCGGACGCGATCACCGTCTCCACGAACGGATCCGCCGCCACCTGGACCGCCCGGGACGCCGCGGCGGAGCCGGACGGGGCCCAGCACTTCCTGGCGGTCGGGCCGGACGGCGCGGAGATCCCGGTGGCCCTGCAGCTCCCGGGCTCGTTCAACGTCGCGAACGCGCTGCTCGCGCTGGCCTGCCTGGACGCCGTCGGGGTGTCCGCGGCGATGGCCGCCGAGCACTTCGGCAGGCTCGCGGTGCCGGGCCGGATGCAGCGCGTCGAGGTCGGGCAGTCGTTCCTGGCCATCGTGGACTACGCGCACAAACCCGCCGCCGTCTCCGCCCTGCTCGGGGCGCTGCGCGCCCAGCTGCCCGCGCCCGGTGCCCGCCTGATCACCGTGCTGGGCTGCGGCGGGGACCGGGACCGTGGCAAGCGGCCGATGATGGGCGCCCTCGCGGCGGCGGGCTCGGACGTCCTGGTGATCACCGACGACAACCCGCGCACCGAGGACCCCGCCGAGATCCGCGCCGCGATGCGGGCGGGTGCCGAGGCGGAGAAGGCCCGCGGGGACGTGATCGAGATCGGGGACCGGCGCGCCGCCATCGCGGCCGCGGTCGCGGTCGCCCGGCCGGGGGACGCGGTCGTCGTCGCCGGCAAGGGCCACGAGAAGGGCCAGGAGATCCAGGGGGCCAAACACCCCTTCGACGACGTCGACGAGCTCGCCGCCGCGATCCGCTCGGCCTGCGGCTGATGCCCCCGATGCCCCCGACGTCCGCCTGGCCCCCAGTGCCCCACACCTACCGGGAGGGACCCCGCCCACCGAGGCGGGAGACACCATGATCGAGATGACGCTGGCGGAGATCGCCCGGGTGACCGGTGGGCGGCTGCACCGCGCGACAGGCGACGAGTGCGTCCGCACGGTGGAGTTCGACTCGCGCGCGGTCGGCGCCGGCGCGCTGTTCCTCGCGCTGCCCGGCGAGCGCGTGGACGGGCACGACTTCGCCGCCGCGGCCGTCGCGGCGGGCGGCGCGGGCGTGCTGGCGGCCCGCGAGGTCGACGCGCCCGCCGTGATCGTCCCGGCCGCTCCCCGGGACGACGGACGACCGGGCGCCGGCGGCACCTACCTCGACGAGTTCGACGCGGACGGCTCCGGCGCCGCGGTCCTCACCGCGCTCGGCCGGATCGCCCGGCACAGCGTGGACGCGCTGCCGCGGCTCCGGATCGTCGGCATCACCGGCAGCTCGGGCAAGACGTCGACGAAGGACCTGGTCGCGGCCGTGCTGGCGCCGCTCGGCGAGACGGTCGCCCCGCCCGGCTCCTTCAACAACGAGCTCGGCCACCCCTGGACGGCGCTGCGCGCGACCTCGGACACCCGGCATCTGGTGCTGGAGCTCTCCGCCCGCGGGCCGGGACACATCGCCCGGCTCTGCGCGGTCGCGCCGCCGTCGATCGGCGTCGTGCTCAACGTCGGCCGTGCGCACCTCGGCGAGTTCGGCTCGCCGGAGGGGGTCGCGCAGGCCAAGGGCGAGCTGGTCGAGGCGCTCGGGGCGGACGGGGTCGCGGTCCTGAACGCGGACGACCCGGCGGTCTCCGCGATGGCCTCGCGCACCTCGGCCCGGGTGGTCCGGTTCGGCCTGGCCGCGCCGGTGTGCGCAGAGCGCCCTGCGCACCCCGACGCCCGACACCCCGATGCTCGGCACCCCGACGCTCGGCACCCCGCTGCCGGGGACCCCGACGCGGACCCCGGCTCCCGCGCCGCACCGGACGTGGCCGCCGCCGATCTCGTCCTCGACGCCGGACGGGCCCGGTTCCGGCTGGTCACCCCGGCCGGCGAGGCGGACGTCGCCCTGCAGCTGGTGGGCGAGCACCACGTCCACAACGCGCTCGCCGCGGCCGCGGTCGCCCTCGAGCTGGGCGGGACCCCCGAGGGGATCGCCGCGGCTCTCTCGGCCGCCACCCCGGCGTCGCGCTGGCGGATGGAGGTCGCGGAGCGGGCGGACGGCGTCACGGTCGTCAACGACGCCTACAACGCCAACCCGGAGTCCATGCGCGCCGCGCTCCGGGCGCTGACGGCCATCGCCGGCGGCCGGCGCCGCACCTGGGCCGTCCTCGGACCGATGGCCGAGCTCGGCCCGGAGTCCGCCGCCGCCCACGCCGAGACCGCCGCCACCGCCCGCGAGCTGGGCGTCGACCGGTTCGTCGCCGTCGGCACGGACGCCTACGGCACCGCCCCGGTGGATCGGGACGCGGCGCTGGCGCAGGTCCGTGCCGGGCTGGAGCCCGGGGACGTCGTGCTGGTCAAGGCGTCCCGCTCGGCGGGGCTGGACCGGCTGGCCACGGCGCTCCTGACCGACGATCCCACCCAGAACGAGCAGGAACTGGTGACCCGGTGAGAGGTGTCTTCGTCGCCGCCGGAGTGGCGCTGGCGTTGTCGATCCTGATGACCCCGTATCTCATCCGGTTCTTCGCGAAGCAGGGCTTCGGGCAGGAGATCCGCGAGGACGGCCCGAAGAGCCACCTCAGCAAGCGCGGCACGCCCACGATGGGTGGCGTCGCGATCCTGCTCTCGATCTGGGTCGGCTACCTCGCCGCGCACCTGCTGACCGGCGAGCCGATGACCGCGTCCGCGCTGCTGGTGCTGTTCCTGACCACCGCGCTCGGCGTCGTCGGGTTCCTGGACGACTTCATCAAGATCCGCCGCCAGCGCAACCTGGGCCTGAACAAGACCTCCAAGCTGGTCGGGCAGTTCCTCACCGCGGTGGTCTTCGGCATCCTCGCGCTGCGCTTCGCCAACGCGCGCAACCTCACCCCGTCGTCGGACACGCTCTCGTTCGTCCGGGACATCGCGGTGATCTCTTTCGGCGGCATCGGGTTCGTCGTGTTCGCCTACCTGGTCATCTCGGCCTGGTCGAACGCGGTGAACCTGACGGACGGCCTGGACGGCCTCGCCGCGGGCACCTCGGCGATGGTGCTGGCCACCTACGTGATCATCGGGTTCTGGCAGTTCCGCAACAGCTGCGCGATCGTCTCGGCCGCCGGCTGCTACGAGGTCCGGGACCCGCTCGACGTCTCGATCGTCGCCGCGGCCGCGATGGGCGGCTGTATCGGCTTCCTCTGGTGGAACGCCGCGCCGGCCCGCATCTTCATGGGGGACACGGGATCACTCGCCCTCGGCGGCCTGGTGGCGGGGCTGTCGATGGTCACCCACACCGAGCTGCTGCTGCTGGTGATCGGCGGGGTGTTCGTCGTCGAGGTGCTGTCCGTGGCGCTGCAGATCGTCGTCTTCCGCACGACGAGACGGCGGTTGTTCCGGATGGCCCCGTTCCACCACCACTTCGAGCTCGCGGGCTGGGCGGAGACGACGGTCATCATCCGGTTCTGGCTGCTCGGCGCGATGTGCGCGGCGCTGGGCCTCGGCATCTTCTACAGCGAGTGGCTGACCGCGTCGGCGGGCCTGTGACCACCGCCCGCCGGCTCCACGACGCGCAGAAGAGGGGGTCCCCGGCCGCGTCGGGGCTCCATGACGCGGATCTCGGGGCCGTCTGCCCGCGTGGTGGCTCCCCGACGCGGGGGTGGGTGTCGTGACGGGGGAGGTCGTGCTCGTCGCGGGGGCCGGGATCTCCGGGCTCGCGGCGGCGGAGGCGCTCGTCGCGGCCGGGGCCCGGGTCGTCGTGTCCGACGACAACCCCGCCGCGCTGCAGGACCTGCCCCCCGGCGCGGTCGCCGGGGACGGCACGATCCCGGACGGGACGACGACGATCGTCACCAGCCCGGGGCGCCGCCCGGACCATCCGCTCGTCGCCGAGGCCGCCGCCCGCGGGATCGCCCTGATCGGCGAGCCCGAGCTGGCATGGCTGCTCGGGACCGAGCGGGAGCGGCCGCCGACGTGGCTCGTCGTCACCGGCACCAACGGGAAGACGACGGCCACCGGGATGCTCGCCGCGATCCTCCGCGCCGCCGGTGTGGACGCCGTGGCCTGCGGGAACATCGGCTACCCCGTCGTCAGCGCGGTCACCGCGGGCCACGAGGTGCTCGCGGTGGAGCTGTCCAGCTACCAGCTGCACTGGTCGCCGTCGATCCGCCCGGCCGCGGGCCTCGTGCTCAACGTCGCGGAGGACCACCTGGACTGGCACGGCGGGATGGCGGCCTACGCCGAGGCCAAGGCCGCGGCACTGGTCGGGGCCGTCGCCGTCGCGGGGATCGACGACCCGGTCGCGGCGGGCCTGCTCGCCCGCTCGCCCGCGCCGCGCAAGGTCGGTGTCACCCTCGCCGAGCCGGGGGAGGGGCAGCTGGGGATCTCCGGGGGCCTCCTCGTCGACCGGGCGTTCGCCGAGCGCGAGACCCTGGCCGAGGTGACCGACGTCCGCCCCGGCGGGCCGCCCGGCCTCACCGACGCCCTCGCCGCCGCGGCGCTCGCCCGGGCCTACGGGGTCCCGCCGCGGGCCGTGCGGGACGGGCTCGCCGGGTTCGAGCCCGGTGCCCACCGCATGGCGGACGCCGGGACCGTGGCCGGCGTCCGGTACGTCGACGACTCCAAGGCCACCAACCCGCACGCCGCGGACGCCGCGCTGCGGGCGATGACCGACGAGGGTGCCGCGCGGATCGTCTGGATCCTCGGCGGGCTGCTCAAGGGCGCCCGGGTGGACGACCTCGTCGCCCGGCACGCCCACCGGCTCGCCGGCGCGGTCGTGATCGGCACGGACCGCGCGGAGATCCTCGACGCACTGGCCCGACACGCCCCCGATGTCCCCGTCGCGGAGGTCGTGACGGGCCACGATGGACCGATGAGGTCCGCCGTGCACCGTGCCGCCGCCCTCGCCGAGCCGGGGGACGTCGTCCTGCTCGCCCCGGCCGCGGCGTCGATGGATCAGTTCCGGGACTACGCCGCACGGGGCACGGCCTTCGCGGACGCCGTGCGGGACCTGGCCGGCCGGTCCGCGCGGGATCCCGCAGCCGGGGACGCCGGCTGATGGCGGTCTCGGAGCGCCGGCCCGGCAAGGCGGGCCGACGGGCCGGGCCGGCGAAACCGGCCGGGACGTGGTCCGGGCTGCGCGCCGGCATCGGCCGCGCCGGCTCCGCGCTGCAGGTATGGCTGCGGCGCCCGTTGACCTCGCTGCACCTGATCCTCGCCGTGTTCGGCCTGCTCACCCTGTTCGGGCTGGTCATGGTGCTCTCGGCGTCGTCGGTGGAGTCCCTGACCCAGGACGGCTCCTCGTACTCGGTGTTCACCAAGCAGGTGATGTTCTGCCTGCTCGGTCTCGTCCTGTTCTGGGTGGGCCTGCGGATCCCGCCACGCCGGATGCGGGCACTGGCCCCGGTGATGCTGCTGCTCGGCATCCTCGCGCTGGTCGCGGTGCTGATCCCGGGGATCGGCGTGGTCCGCAACGGCTCCCGCGCCTGGTTCGCGTTCGGCTCCTTCTCGCTGCAGCCGTCCGAGGGTGTGAAGATCGCCCTGACGCTCTGGGGCGCGCACGTCCTCGCCGCCCGGCGCAAGGTGATGCACCGCTGGAAGCAGGCGCTCAACCCGCTGGTCCCGGTCACCCTCGTCGTGCTCACCCTGCTGGTGCTCGAGCCGGACATGGGCATGACGGTGTCCATGGGCATCGTGCTGATCGCGCTGCTGTACTTCGGCGGGGCCCCGATGAAGCTGATCGCGGCCATCGCCGGCGGCGCCCTGGCCGGTGCGATCGTCCTCGGCCTCACCGCCGGCTACCGGGTCAGCCGGATCACCGCGTTCCTCTCCTCGGACACCAGCGATCCGCTGGGCCCGGCCTACCAGGCGAACCAGGCGCTCTACTCGCTGGCGGACGGCGGTCTCTTCGGGGCGGGGCTCGGCCAGGGCCGCGCCAAGTGGAGCTACCTGCCCAACGCGCACAACGACTTCATCTTCGCCATCATCGGCGAGGAGCTCGGGCTGGTCGGCGCCTTCGCCGTGCTGGCCCTGTTCGCCACGCTCGCCTACACCGGTCTGCGCATCGCCGCGCGCAGCACGGACCCGTGGCTGCGCCTCGTCGTCGCGACCTCGACGGCCTGGCTCGTCGCGCAGGCGTCGATCAACATCGGTTACGTCGTGGGCGTGCTGCCGGTCACCGGCCTGCAGCTTCCCCTCATCTCCTCCGGAGGCACCTCACTGGTGGTCACGATGTTCGTGTTCGGCATCATCACCAACGCCGCGCGCCACGAGCCCGAGGCCGTCGCCGCGCTGCGGTCCGACGGCCAGGGCCGGATCGCGCGCCTGCTGAGGCTCCCGTTGCCCGAGCCCTACAAGGCCCCGCCCGCCCGCCCGCCGGCCCAGCGGGCGGTGCGCCGATGAGCGCCCCGAAGCCCCTGTCCGTCGTCGTCGCAGGCGGGGGGACCGCCGGGCACATCGAGCCGGCGCTCGCCTTCGCCGATGCCGTCCGCAGGCTCCGCCCGGACGCGACGGTCACCGCCCTGGGCACGGAGAAGGGCCTGGACACCAGGCTGATCCCGGCGCGCGGCTACAAACTCGAGCTGATCCCGCCCGTGCCGCTGCCGCGCAGGCCCTCCGGGGACCTGCTGCGGCTGCCGTCGAAGATCCGGGGCGCGGTGTCCCGGGTGCGGGAGGTGCTCACCCAGGTCGAGGCGGACGTCGTCGTCGGCTTCGGCGGGTACGTCGCGCTGCCGGCCTACCTCGGTGCCCGCGGCCGGGTGCCGATCGTGGTGCACGAGGCGAACGCGCGCGCCGGGCTGGCGAACAAGGTCGGCGCCCGGTTCGCGGCGGCCGTCGTCGCGGCCGTGCCGGGCAGCGGGTTGGGGGGTGCCCAGGTCGTGGGCATCCCGCTGCGGCACGCCGTCACGTCGCTGGACCGGACGGCGCTGCGTCCCGAGGCCCGCCGGATGTTCGGCCTCCCGCCGAACGCGCCGGTGCTGCTGGTCTTCGGCGGCTCGCAGGGCGCGCGCTCGCTGAACTCCGCCGTCGCCGCGGCCCTGCCGGGGCTGGTGCACAACGGGATCGCCGTCCTGCACGCACACGGGCCCACGGGCACGGCCGCGGCCCCCGCGCCCGGCTACGTCCCGCTGCCCTACATCGAGGACATGCACCTCGCCTATGCCGCCGCGGACGCCGTGCTCTGCCGCTCGGGTGCGATGACCGTCGCGGAGGTCTCCGCCGTCGGGCTCCCCGCCGTCTACGTGCCGCTGCCGCACGGGAACGGCGAGCAGGCGCTCAACGCGCAGCCGGTCGTCGACGCCGGGGGCGGGGCGATGGTCCCGGACGCCGAGCTCACCGGGGACCGGGTCCTCGCCGAGCTGGTCCCGTGGTTCGCCGAACCCCGGCGGCTCGGGCAGATGGGCGCCGCGGCGCGCGCCTCCGGGCACGCCGGGGCGGACGAGGCCCTGGCCCGCATCGTGTTCGAGGTGGTCGGGCGATGACCCTCCCTCTCGACGTGCTCTTTCCCGCGGAGGCGGCATCATGACCGCCGACGTGCTCTTTCCCGCGGAGGCGGCATCATGACCGCCGACGTGCTCTTTCCCGCGGAGGCGGCATCATGACGCTGGGCGACCGCGTCCACCTGGTCGGCATCGGTGGGGCGGGGATGAGCGGGATCGCCCGCATCCTGCTGGCCCGCGGTGTCGCCGTGTCCGGCTCGGACGCCAAGGACTCCCGCACAGTCCTCGCCCTGCGCGCGCTCGGGGCCGTCGTCGAGGTGGGGCAGCAGTCCGCGGCGAACCTGGACCTGCTGGACGGGCCGCCCACGGTCGTCGTCTCCACCGCGATCCGGGAGTCGAACCCCGAGCTCGCCGCGGCGCGCGAGCGCGGCCTGACGGTCGTGCACCGGGCGGAGGCGCTGGCCGCGCTGACGGACGGGCACACGGTCGCCGCGGTCGCCGGGACGCACGGCAAGACATCCACCACGTCGATGCTCACCGTCGGGTTGCAGCACTGCGGCCTGGACCCGTCGTTCGCGATCGGTGGGGACCTCACCGCCAGCGGCTCCGGCGCGCACCACGGCGGGGGAGACGTGTTCGTCGTCGAGGCGGACGAGAGCGACGGGTCGTTCACCGCGTTCGCGCCGTCCGTCGCGGTCGTCACCAACGTCGAGCCGGACCACCTGGACCACCACGGGGACGAGGCCACCTACCGGGCCGTGTTCGAGGCCTTCATCGGCCGGATCACCCCCGGCGGGGTCCTCGTGAGCTGCGCGGACGACCCCGGCGCGGAGACCCTCGCCCGGTCCGCGGAAGGCCGCGGCATCACCGTGCGCCGCTACGGCCGCAGCGCCACCGGCGGCTCGGACGTCGTGCTGCTGGACTTCCGCCCGGAGGGCAGTGGCTCCCGGGCGCGGGCCCGCTACCGCGGGATGGAGCTGGCCCTGCGCCTCGCCGTCCCCGGGGAGCACATGGCGCTCAACGCGCTGGCGGCCCTCTCGGCCGGGATCGAGCTCGGCGCCCCGGTCGACGGGCTGCTGCGCGGGCTCGCCGCCTTCGACGGCGTCCGGCGTCGCTTCGAGTACAAGGGCCGCGCCGGGGGCGTCGCGGTCTACGACGACTACGCCCACCACCCCACGGAGGTCGCGGCGACGCTGCGGGCCGCCCGCGAGGTGTTCGGCCCCGATCCGGGCGGCCAGGGCACGTCGGGTTCCGGGCAGGGCCGCCGCGGCCGGGTGCTCGTCGCGTTCCAGCCGCACCTGTACTCCCGGACGCGGACCTTCGCCCGGGCGTTCGGCGAGGCCCTCGCCCTGGCGGACGAGGTGGTCGTGCTGGACGTCTACGGCGCCCGGGAGGACCCCGAGCCGGGTGTCACCGGGCAGCTCGTCGCGGATCACGTGCGGCTCCCGGCGGACCGGGTGCACTTCGTCCCGGGCTGGTCGGACGTCCCGGGCGTGCTGGCCGGGCTGGCCCGCCCCGGGGACCTGGTGCTCACCATGGGCGCCGGGGACGTGACGGTGCTCGGGCCCGAGGTGCTCCTCGAGCTGGAACGGGCGGGCGGGAACGCGTGACCGGGCCGTCGGATCGGCGCTCCCGCGCGGCGGCTCCGGCGCGGGGTTCCTCCGGGACCGCGCCGGCGCCCCGGCGCGTCCGGCGCGACGGCGCCCGGCCGACGTCGGCGGACGCCCCCGGTCGCGCGACGCCGACCAGGACCGGCTCGACACCGACGGACCGGACCAGGGCCGATGTGACCAGGGCCGATGTGACCAGGAGCGGTCAGGCCAGGACCGGCCGGACCAGGAGCGGTCGGAACACGAGCGACCGGAGCAGGACGGACCGGGCCGGGACCGACCGGGCGAGGACCGCGTCCTGGGACCGGACGGCCGGGGAGCGGGCCGGGCTCAGCGCCTCCTCGGCGGCCAGGATCCGGCTCCGTCGCGCCCTGGCCGCCCTCGTCGCGATCGTCGTGCTGCTCGCGGTCCTCGCCGTCGGCGGCTGGGCGCTGCTCTACAAGGCCGGCCTCGCCGACGTCGAGACGGTGGAGGTGTCCGGCGTCCTGCCGGCGGCGATCCCGCAGGTCACGGAGGCGGCCGCCGTCGAGATCGGGGCGCCGCTCGCCTCGGTGGACACCGCCACGGTCGCGCAGCGGGTGGCCCAGCTGCCGGACGTCGCGTCGGTGGAGGTCAGCCGCAACTGGCCGCACACCGTCGGCATCACCGTCGTCGAGCGGCAGGCGGTGGCACTCGCCCAGACCCCGCAGGGCCTCACCCTGGTCGACGCCGCCGGGGTGCCGTACCACCAGGCCCCCGCGGTGCCCCCGGCCCTGCCGAGGTTCACCTTCGGTGCGGTCGGGCCGGACGACGAGTCCACCCGGGCCGCGCTCGCGGTCCTCGCGGCGCTGCCCGACCAGCTCCGCGGACAGGTCGTCACCGTGGACGTCACCGCCGGGATCAACGGCGAGGACCCCACGGTGCAGCTCGGCCTGACCGAGGGGCGGCGCGTCACGTGGGGGACCGCGGACGACGGCGCGCGCAAGGCCGCGGTGCTCGTCCCCCTGCTCACCGAGACCGGGACCGTCTACGACGTCGCCAGCCCCGAGCTGCCGACGATCCGGCGCTGACGCGCGACATCTCACCCTGCGTCGGGAAACGGTCACGGAAACGTCACCACGCGCCGTCAGTGCGCGGGAACACCCGGTCGGGGTGTTGCCGACGTGCGGCGCGCCTGCTGGACCGAGGTGGACTCCGCACCTAGCGTTCGCCCATGCAGGCCCGGGGAAGACCGGAGCTGATTCGAGACCGGAACCCGAGCGAGACGGAAGGTGCTCCCATGACGCCACCGCACAACTACCTGGCCGTGATCAAGGTCGTCGGCATCGGTGGCGGCGGCGTGAACGCCGTCAACCGCATGATCGAGGTCGGCCTGAAGGGCGTCGAGTTCATCGCGGTGAACACCGACGCCCAGGCACTCCTCATGTCGGACGCCGACGTGAAGCTGGACATCGGCCGCGAGCTCACCCGGGGCCTCGGCGCGGGGGCCAACCCGGACGTCGGGCGCAAGGCCGCGGAGGACCACCGCGAGGAGATCGAGGAGGTCCTCAAGGGGGCCGACATGGTCTTCGTGACCGCGGGCGAGGGCGGTGGCACCGGAACCGGTGGCGCGCCCGTCGTCGCGTCCATCGCGCGCAAGCTCGGCGCCCTCACCATCGGTGTCGTCACGCGGCCGTTCACGTTCGAGGGCCGCCGGCGCGCCGGCCAGGCCGAGGACGGGATCACCGGCCTGCGCAACGAGTGCGACACGTTAATAGTGATTCCGAACGATCGCCTCCTGCAGCTCGGCGACGTGGGCGTGTCCCTCATGGACGCGTTCCGCTCCGCGGACGAGGTCCTCCTCTCCGGTGTGCAGGGCATCACGAACCTGATCACGACCCCCGGGCTGATCAACCTGGACTTCGCGGACGTCAAGTCCGTGATGTCCGGGGCGGGCAGCGCGTTGATGGGAATAGGGAGTGCTCGCGGGGAGGGCCGGGCCGTCCAGGCGGCCGGCAAGGCGATCAACTCCCCCCTGCTCGAGGCCTCCATGGACGGTGCGCAGGGCGTGCTGCTCTCCATCGCGGGCGGCTCGGACCTCGGCCTCTTCGAGATCAACGAGGCCGCCTCGCTGGTCCAGGAGGCGGCCCACCCCGAGGCCAACATCATCTTCGGCACCGTCATCGACGACTCGCTCGGCGACGAGGTCCGGATCACGGTCATCGCGGCCGGGTTCGAGGGCGGGACGCCGACACACAAGAAGCTGGAACCGGCGGCGTTCCGCTCCGGGGAGTCGGCGGACACCACGTCCGACCGGTCGGCCCCGGCGGCGCAGCCCTCGGGCCCGCCCGCCGGAGCCAACGGGAACGGGGGCGGGTACTCCGCTCCGGCCGCGCCGCAGTACTCGGCGCCGTCGGCCCCGAACCCCGCGCCGCAGGCCCCCACCCAGCAGCAGGCCCCCACGCACCAGGCCCCGTCCCACCAGGCTCCCGCGCAGCAGGCTCCGGCGCACCAGGCCGGTCCCTCGTCGTCGCCCAACCAGAGCGGGACGTTGCCGCCCGCCGCGCCGGGCACGTCGGCCGGGAACGGGGGCTACTCGCCCCCGGCCCCGCGGGTGCCCGAGGCGACGCAGGACGGCGCGGGGCAGGCCCCCCGGAGCTTCGGCGACCAGGCTCCGCACGCGTCGTCCGGTGGTGCGTCCGCCGGGTACTCCTCCGCCCACTCCCCGGCGAAGCCGGTCGAGGACCTCGACGACGACGTCGACGTGCCGCCCTTCATGCGTCGGTGAGCGAGTCGCCCGCCTCGTCCGGCTCCGGTACCCCGGCCGGGCTGCGCGTCCGCCGGGTGGTCACCACCCGCGCGGGCGGGCGCTCGACCGGTCACTTCCGCTCCTTCAACCTGTCCCGCTCCGTCGGCGACGATCCCGGGGCCGTCCGGCTCAACCGCGGCCGCCTCGTCGTGGAGCTCGGGCTGAAAGGCGCGGTGTTCCTCAACCAGGTGCACGGCACGCGGGTCGCGACGGTCGAGGCCCCGCCCCGCCCGGACGCGCCGGACCTGCCGAACACCGACGCCGTCGTCACCGCGACCCCCGGCGTCGGGCTGGTGATCCTGGTCGCGGACTGCGTGCCCGTCCTGCTCGGCGACGCGACGGCCGGGGTGGTGGGCGCGGCCCACGCGGGACGGGTCGGGGCGGCGGCGGGCGTCGTGCCCGCCACCGTCGAGGCCATGGAGGCGCTCGGCGCCCGGCGTGAGCACATCGACGTCCTGCTCGGGCCCGCCGTGTGCGGACTCTGCTACGAGGTCCCGGCCGCGATGCGGGTCGAGGTGGACCGCAAGCTCCCGGGGAGCGCCTCGCAGACCCGCAACGGCAACCCCGGCCTCGACCTTCGGGCAGGTCTGCTGCGGCAGCTCCTGGCATTGGGGGTCACCAGGATCGGGGGGGACCCGCGGTGCACCATGGAGGACCGCGCGCTCTACAGCCACCGCCGCGACGGTGGCCGGACCGGTCGCCTGGCCGGGGTGACCTGGCTCGACCCCTCCTGACCTCTCGGACGTCCTGACCCTTCGGACGTCCTGACCCTTCGGACGTCCTGGACCCCCGGCGAGCGGGTCCGGTTCCGGCCGCCGTTGCGACACCGCCCGCGGGAGCGGCCGTAGGGTCGGCCGGGTGCAGCCGAAGAACGTGAGCGAGGACCGCCGGGCCGATCTGGAACGCCGGCTGGCGGAGGTGCGGGGCCGGATCTCGGCCGCGTGCGCGGCGGCCGGGCGTGATCCGTCCGAGGTCTCGCTCCTCGCGGTGACCAAGACCATCCCGGCCGCGGACGTCGCGGTCCTGATCGACCTGGGTCTGGACGCGTTCGGGGAGAACCGCGCGCAGGAGGCGGCGGCGAAGGCCGGGGAGATCATCGTGCTGCGGCCGGCCGCGGTGCCGCGCTGGCATTTCGTCGGGAACCTGCAGCGGAACAAGGCACGCGTGGTGGTCCCGTGGGTGACGCGGCTCGAGACGGTCGACTCGGTGCGGCTGGCGGACGCCGTGGACGCGGCGACCCGCCGATCGCACGACGAGGGCCTTCGCGCGAAGCCCGTCCTGCCCGTCCTGATCCAGTACAGCGTGGACGGTGACCCGGCCCGCGGCGGCGTTCCGGACGACGCCCTCCTCGAGCTCGCGTCGCACGTCGCGGGCCTGCCGGGGCTCGAACTGCAGGGTCTGCTGGCCGTCGCCCCGCTCGGGTCGGACCCGGAGGAGGCGTTCGCCGCGATCGCCGCCGCGGCCGCCCGGCTGCGCGCCGAGCACCCCGCCGCGACGGAGCTCTCGGCGGGTATGAGCGGGGACATGGACGTCGCCATCCGTCACGGATCGACGGTGGTGCGTGTCGGAACGGCCCTTGTGGGGGAGCGGGCGATAACCTCGCGGTGATCGTCGGGGCAGGGGCTGCAGCGCCGGCGATATGTCGACGAGGGGAGCGCGCAATGGGCGCGATGTACCGGCTCAAGGCCTACTTCGGCATGGTTCCCGCCGAGGAGATGGA